>NZ_CP194009.1:0-62466 GCF_042055075.2 Roseobacter phycocola
CGCTGATCCTGTCGGACCATCCTGCCTTTGCACGCCGCATCACCCCCGGTCAGGGCGGGCTGGTCTTTGCCGCCTCAGAACCGCAGGCGCTGGCGGATGAGGTGGCGCGCCTGTGCACCGAAGAGGGGCTTTTTGCGCGGCTGTCGGCGGCCGCACCGGACACGCTCAGAGGTCTTACCATCGGGCTGGAATGGTCCGCGCTGGTGGATCTGTTCCTGCAGGACCCGGCAGATGACACAGGCTGGGTCCGGCAGCATGCGTTGTCCGGGCTTACGGCCTGATGCCCGGATCCCGGCCAGCCTGACTGCGGACCCAGCCCAGAAATGCCTTGTCCGCAGACCGCAGCGCCGGCCTGCCACTGTGCTCCCAGAACCGCCGCCAGCGCGCCTCCAGCGCATAGACATCCATCCCCGGTGCCAGCCTCCGGGCCTCCTGCAGCGCGTCCGCAGAGAGCACCGGTGCGGCGGCAAAGCCTGCCTCGATCACCTCTGCCCGGGGATCTGCTGCTTTGACCGGCGCGCGGGGACGCACGATGATCATGTCACCGGGCACTTCCTCCAGCGTGTAGTCGGGCAGGTTATCCGCCCGGATGATCTCGCGCAGCATGGCGCGGAACACCCGGCGCGGAGAGGCCGAACCGGATTTGCGCAGCAGCACCGTTACCGAAATCTGCCACCGGGCCTGACGGCCGCAGTGTTTGCGCGCCAGCTCATAAAGTCGCCGCTCCAGCGGCTTGCGCAGGCTGAAGTAGTCTCTGTTCAGGGTCAGAACCGACCGCGACAGCACCGCACGATAAAGCCATTCCGACAGGGTGACCGACACGCTGACCATCCGCCCGGCCCGCGTCCGGCGGACGATTTCCCAATTCTCGATCAGACCGAACCCACGCGTCACCTCCACCGGATCCGCCCGGTCACCGGTAGCGATATTGGTTGTGATCCGCGTACCTGCCAGACGCTCAAAAGCATCGCGCAGACGCCGGTAGCCATCGCCGGAGGTATCGCGGTGCGTGGCCCGCAGCAGATCATGTGCCGTCAGTGTCAGGGTCCGGGCCACCGGTTTTCCCGCATTGATCGCCGCCACCAGCTGGCTGATGCAGAAGATCAGAATATCCGCATCAAAGATCGTTGCCCGCCCTCTGACACTGGGTGTCACCGTCACCTCGGTGTCGTTATGCCGGTAGGACAGAATACGCCGGTCCGGCCGGGTGGAAAGCGAAAAGAGCGGATGCTCCATTGAGGCCAGATCATGTTTCGGGCTCGCGCCGAAAAAATCACAGACAAAGAAATCCTCTGTCTGCGCGCAGATACCCTGCCCTTCCTGTGTGGCCATCGGCATGTCCTGTCTTTGCGACCCACAGCCGGGAAAATGCCTGATCCGGAGGGGCCTGATGCTCGTGATGATCCCGTTAGCGGGATTCGGGGTTTCATTAACACTGACTGTAGTTATCCACAGCCGACGCGTCCACCGGACATCGGGGGTTCCGAGTCACACCAACGTGGTCACAGAGTCGCTTCACTTCGTGGTCCCGGAGTCACTCCAGGGTGCAGAATTTCAACCAAACACCTGAAATACATTATACTTTTTACGCAAAGACAGATGCGTAACTATATTTTATAACAATTATTTAACGAACAATTTTCTGAAGCTCCCGCACAAACAGCAACAACACGTATGGCAACCTTCTGATTTTTCTTAGAAAAGAGCTGCGTGATATGTGATTATTGCCATGTAACACCTTTTATGACATTCTGCTGTAAACAGATAACATAAGAGGCGGTCATGAGCAGTACGACCCTTCCTCCTTACTTCAATATCTCGCCGGATCAGGCGATGGAAAGCCTTGAGCCGCCCAGCGGAAGTGCCGATTTCGCACGGATCGCCGAGGCTTGCCGGCAGGGACGCACAGATCTGGTCACCCGCGGGCTGAGTGAAAGCGGAACAAAGGCCCTGCGTCTCTTTTCGACCTGGGAAATTACCAAATATCTCATTCCGGTGGCACCCGCTCATTTCCGGCGGGTGCTGCGCCAGAACCCGGATCTGCCGCAGGGCCGTTCAGAAACCGATGGTGGCGCCAAGTGGTTCGCGCTTGATGAAGTACTGCGGCTGCGGGCGCATTTTGCCGCTGAAGGTTCGAAATCAAAGGACTATGTGCCCTACCGGCCCGACGGTCAGCCCGCCAAGATCGTGGCGGTGGCCAACTTCAAGGGCGGCGTTGGGAAAACCTCGACCTGTGCGCATCTGGCCATGTCCGCAGCGCTCGATGGCTACCGGGTGCTGGTGATTGATCTGGACAGCCAGGGCTCGATGACCTCGGTCTTTGGTGGCACAGTGGCGGATGAATGGCAGACGGTGTTTCCGCTGCTGGCGCGCCACTACGCGCTGGCCCTGCAGCAGGAAAACCAACGCCGTCTGGACCGCGGAGAGGCACCGCAGCCGCTGGATGAGACCCTGACAGAGGCGCTGAGCCTGCGCACCCGTGATGTGGTGCAGTCCACGCACTGGCCCAACATTGATCTGATCGGTGCGCAGCTGAACCTTTACTGGTCGGAATTCCAGATCCCGGTCTGGCGCACCCAGTCGCGGGGCTGGAAGCTCTGGGATGCGCTCGGTGATGTGCTGAGCGCAGATGGCGTGCTGGATGACTACGATCTGGTCTTTCTCGATACGCCCCCGGCGCTGGGGTATCTGACGATCAACGGACTGGCAGCGGCGGATATCCTGCTGGTCCCGCTCGGGGCCTCCTTTTTGGAGTTTGACAGCACGGGGCGGTTCTTTGACATGCTCCATGCCACCTTCCAGTCGATCGAGCAGGGCGAGAACATGGCGGCCCGGGCGCTTGGACGCCCGGAGATGGCCTTTGAGTGGGATGCGGTGCAGGCGGTCATCACACGCTATGACGGCAGCCAGCAGGCGGAAATGGCGGGTCTGATGCAGGCCTATCTGGGCCGGACACTGCAGCCCTACCGTCAGGACTTCACCGCACTCATCGGCCAGGCTGGCGAGAGCGTCAACGGCATCTACGAGGCGGATTACCGGGATTTCAACCGGGATACCTATGCCCGGGGCCGGGCCACATTCGATGAAACCTATGCCACCTTCAAAACACTGCTGCTGGGGATCTGGCGGCGGGCGGAAACGGCGACCGGTCAGGCGGCGGAATGACCTGTCGTCTGCCGCCCCCTCCTGCCCTGACATGTTCCGAAAGGAGGCCATGATGGCCAAACGCAAACGACTGACCCCTGCAACCGGCCTGTCAGAGTCTGTTTTGCCCGAAACAGAGACACATACCGGAGCTGGTTTCGGGCCCCGGCCCGGAGCGCGGGCACCGATTGCCGATGTGGCCGGGCAGGCTGCCGCCCAGGCGGCGCTGGAAACCCTTGCCGATGAGGTGGCACGCAGCCGGCGTGAGGGCCGCGTGGTACAGTCCCTGCCGCTGCAGTCGGTGGTTGAGGATCATATGGTGCGTGACCGCATGTCCCAGGATGCCGGTGATCAGGCGGTGCTGGAGGCCAGCCTGCGCGCCCGGGGCCAGCAGACCCCGATCGAGGTGGTAGAGATCGCAGAGGGCCGCTACGGGCTGATTTCGGGCTGGCGGCGTCTGCATGCCCTGCGCCGCCTGCATGCGGAAACCGGCGAGGAGCGGTTTGCTGTGGTTCAGGCTCTGATCAAGCCGGTTGAAACGGTGTCCGACGGCTATGTGGCGATGGTCGAGGAAAACGAGATCCGCGCCAATCTGTCTTTTTATGAACGCGCCCGCCTCGCCTGTGAGGCCGCGCGACTGGGGGTTTACCCGACACCGTCAGAGGCCGTCCGGGTGCTTTTCGCCCATGCGCCGGCGGCAAAACGGTCCAAGATCAACAGTTTTGTCCGGCTCTGTGAGGCGCTGGGGGCGCATCTTGCCTATCCTGAGACCATTCCCGAAAAGCTGGGGCTCTCGCTGGTATCCGCGCTTGAGAGAGAGGATGGGTTTGCCCGGCGTCTGAAAGAGGCGCTGCGCAAGAGCCCGCCTGCTGATGCTGCCGCCGAACGCCGGGTGCTGGAACGCGTTCTGCGGCCTCCTGTGCCTGCTGCCGCAGCCCCCGAAGAGGTTGCGCCGGGGGTTCGGTTGCAGACATCCCGTGGCCGTATCGTGCTCAGCGGCAAAGGCATCACGCCTGATCTGGCACAGGCGCTCCGGGAATTTCTGGCCAGGCGGTGACCCGGAACAGGCCCGCTCTGCTGGCAGAAAAACCCGTTTGAGATGTCCCTTGCCGCCCCTTGTGTTTCGCATGCGAAAACAGGCACTGACAGGCGGTATCAGACTCTTCCGAACAGAATATCAGACGCTGCCCGCTCGGCGCTGGCCGGAATAAAGGGTGAGTTGGCGCTGCCCGGGCAATGCGTCAGTTCGCCCACAAGGATGGTATCGCCATCGGTATAGAGATCGACCCGTACAAACTCGAAATCCGCGCTGAGGCGGTCGGCGATCTGCAGCAGGGCGTCCAGATTTCCGGGGCGCGGGGTCTCGCCATCGGCCATCGGTCTGCCGCCTTTGGAGAAGGGCAGTTTGACCCAGTCCCGGTTGTAGTACATGCGTTCGTGAGTGCCGGTCCGGCCAAGGTCGAGCTGCACCATGCGGGCGCGGCCCCTGTAGCAGTAGAACTTGATGTCCGCGTTGTCGGTGCGGTCAAAGATCAGGTCTTCCACGATGACCCTGGGCGTCAGATAGCGGTAGTTTTTCTCGCGGGTCCAGACGTAGTGGTTTTTGTCAAACCAGCCGCAGATGACCTCGCGGCTGACTGGTTCACCTTCAGTGCGCAGCATGAAGGGTCCGCTGAGATGGGTGGGCTTGATCGCACAGCGGTCGGAGAAATCAAAGGACTGCACCTCTGCGGGGGACCCGAGCACAGCCTGGGTCGGCACATTATGGCCCGGGCCGAGCCTGGCAGTGACATAGTCCTTGAGAAACGCCTTGTCGGAAACATAGGCCTGCAGCGGGTCATGCGCCCCCTGCCCTGTTTTCCTGTGATAGAGATAGTCGTTCAGCAGCGAAATATCCGCCGGGCGCCGGCCGTTATACCGGATGAACCTCAGATATGAGATGATCCTGTCGCCGAAGTCATTCAGCGGGATCAGCCTGTCTATTCCCTGCCGCATCAATCCTGCCTGCCTGCCCTGTATCGCCCCATGCGCGCACCATAGGGGAAGGCTGTCTGCAACGGAACACCTGCAGGCCGGAAGGTGCTGTCCTGTCTCGTCTTTCTGAGGCGGCTGCGATAGGGTCGCGCCGGGGAACGATGTCCGGGGATACAGCAGATGGTGCAGGCGCCACAACAGCAGCAGAACACGGCACAGGCCGCCTGGGCTGCGTACCGCAACCAGCGGTTTTTCGGCTCCCTCAACGGACTGCGGTTTTTATGCATCATCGCGGTCATGTGGCACCACAGTCCGCTGCGCGCGGCCCGGGACAGCACGTCATTGTTGTGGGACCGGGGCTATCTGGGCGTGGACTTCTTCTTTGTGCTCAGCGGATTTCTGATCACGACCCTGCTTTTGCGCGAAGAGGAGCGGAACGGGCAGTTTTCCCTGCGCGGGTTCTACTGGCGCCGGATCCTGCGGATCGTGCCGGTGTACTACCTCGTGGTGACGGCTGTGGGGGTCTATTACATTTTTGTCAAAGGGCAATCGCAGTTCCTCGATATATGGCTCTATTACTACCTTTTCCTCTCTAATTTCCTGACCACTGACATCCCGCTGCTGACCATCACATGGTCGCTCGCGGTTGAGGAGCAGTACTATATGATCTGGCCGCTGCTGCTGCTGTTGCTGCCGGTGCGGGGACTGGCGCGTCCGGGGGTGCTGATCGCGCTGATTGTGCTGTGTGTGCTCTCTGCAGCGGGGTATCTGGCCTTTACGGGTCTGAGCGCGCCTGAGACGGCGTATGCGCTGTGGCGGCTGCCGGTGGGCAGCTATGCGGCCATTCTGCTGGGGACGCTCTCTGCGGTGCTCCTGCATCGCCCTGAGAGCTATGCGGCGGCCTGGCGGCTCATGGGGCACCCTGCTGCCCCGCTGGTGACCTTTGGCGGGCTGCTGGCGCTGCTGATCGTCTGGCCGGGGGTGCTGGTCGGGGGGGCGGCGCTGCTGGTGCACCTGTGCATGACCCTCTGTCTCATCAGCATCGTCCTGCGTGAGCAGCATGTGCTGGCGCGCCCTCTGGCCTGGTCCCCTGTCGCCCGCATCGGTGAGATCAGCTACGGCCTCTATCTGTATCATATGATCGGGCGGCATATCGGTGTCGAGGCGGGCACGGCGCTGGGGCTGGGTCCCTGGGGGACCACAGCGCTTTTTGTGGTGGTCTCGGTGCTGATCGCAGAGGTGAGTTTCCGGACATTCGAGGCCTGGTTTTTGGGTTTCAAACACCGAAAGCCTGTGCCACTTGCGCAGCGCGAGTAGAAAAGCTGTTTTTAAACAACAGGATGAGTTCTGATCTTTCGCATGCGAAAGATCAGATCAGAGCTTCGATATTGTCGATTTCCTCGGGGATATCCGCGGGCAGGTCGTCGGGGTAAATCCCATGGCCATTGGTCAGCGCGTCCCAGAGCCCGGTATCGCTGCGGGCATCGGTTTCCGTTCCCCAGGTTTCCAGCGCAATGGCCCCTGAGCCCGAGCCCTGCGGCCCCAGCAACAGCTCGAGCACGTCCTGTTCGTAGTCGACCACAATCTTGGCGTCCCGGCTGCCAAGCCCGGTGATGCTGAGATCGCCGATCCCGCCAATCAGCTCGTCCACTTCGATCAGGTTGTGACGGAAGGTGCTGCCGTTGGTAATATCGGTCACATCCAGAGACAGGTCTACGCCACCCAGGTTAACCCCCGAGCGCACATCCGGTGCATCACCGTCAAAGGTGCCGCTGTAGAACTCGCGGATGGTGGACAGGCCACCCTCTTCGGCCACAAAGCGCAGCTCGGCCTCATCGCTGAAGAGGGCGGTGGCGGTGTCATTGTCATCACCGTCGAAGCCGACCTTTGCGTCCTCGCCGGTGATCGTCAGCCGGCTGTCGCCGTTCACGATGAAATCCGCGCCGTCGGTGGCCAGAACCGCCTGGGTGTTCTGGCTGATGTCGAAGTCTGTGGTGCCGGTCCAGAGCCCGGTGTTTACCAGCCGCCCGCCATCGGCATCAATCCGCAGCATGTCGCTGTCGGTATAGCCGTGAGCCCAGAACTGACCGGCGTAGTCGATGTGCAGATCCGCGCCCCGGTCACCGGCAAATATATGACCTTCGATGGTCAGACGTCCCTGGGTGACAGCCAGTGCGCCGCCGTCGCCAAAATTCAGGTGGCTCAGGGTGCTGGTGCCGCCAAAGTTCACCTGGTTGCCGCCCAGATCGACACTGTCGCCTGCCGCGGTGCCCGGGGTGTCCTGGGTGTCCCAGTTCAGACGGTTGTCCCAGCGGACGCCGTCGCCTGTGGAGCTGGGCACAAAGCGCACCAGAGCCGCTTCGCTCCGTTCGGTGGTATCGATGCCGAAACCGTCCTGGAAGTAGTCGATGATACTGTCTGCATCCACAGTCGCCTCGCGGATGCCATAGGCCTGGGCCTCCAGCTGATCCGCCAGTTCGGCGATGGTGCCTTTGTCCTTGTTCAGCACGGTGCCGGTGTAGTTCTGGATCGTCGTCTGATCCAGCACATCCCGGTCCAGCCCGTCGACGTTCTGGTTGATCTCTTCGGCATTGGCCGCGTTATAGGTGCCGTTCCAGTTATAGATGATGGTGTCATCGAAATAGGCAGAGGCACTGCGGACCGCATCGTGACCGACCGTTTTCTCCGCGATTTCGGCAGGGTTGTTCGGGTCTGCCAGATGCGTGACGATATTACCGACCAGTGCTGCATCCCGGGTGTAGGAATCGATGCCCATGGTCAGGGCACCTTTCGGGCCTGAATCCACCAGCAGATGCGCGCCGGAGGTCACCAGGTTGCCGGAATAGAGCGCATAGGCGTTGTCTGTGGTGCCGTTGAGGCCCCGCAGGCTGTTCACTGCGGCCTGGTTGTCCAGAAAGACGTTGTCCTCGATGAACCCGCCGGAGCGCACCTGGGCGCCAAAGGAAGCCGCGCGCATGGTGATCGTGTCGCGCAGGGTGACGTCTGTGTTATCATAGTTGATATAGATATTCTGGCTGTAGATGCTTGGCGCCTGGCCACCCTCTGCAGAGAGGTCCGTGCGGTAATCATCGGCCCAGCCGGTGTGATCGGTCCAGACGTTCTCGATCAGCAGCCCTTCGGTTTTGTTGGCATAAAGGCCGCTGACGCGGTCTGCATGGCCATTCCACGTATCCCCGCCGTTCGAGGGGGCATCGCGCACCACATCGATGATATGCGAGTTGCGGAAGGTCACACCGTCGGTGTTCTGGATGTTGATGCCTTCTTCGCGGATCATCACATCCTCAAAGATGATGTTATCCGCATAGAACACGGTCACACCGTCCGAAAATTCCAGCCCGTCGAAAATCAGGTTGTCATTGGACCCATTGGTGATTGTCATCCGCGAGGTCATTTCGGGCCGCGCGCCCTCGCCCCAGGCGCCGATGTAGAGCGGGTTCAGTTCCGAAGACCCAAAAGCCTCGCGCCCCAGCGGCATTTCCAGGTCGTCATACTGGTATCCCCGCTCAAAGAGCAGCCAGTGTGAGGACCCCTCGCCGGTGTTGGTCATGGCATTCCACATCGGCAGGCCTGCGTCTTCGGCGAGGGCCATATCAGCACTCTTGCCATAGGTGGCATGATTGGCGAGCCAGTGGCCGGTGACTTTCGACACTGACATGTTCTCAAGGGCCGCGATATCGGCCCGGGTGAGGGCACCTTCGCTGCCCGATACATAGACTTTCTGGTGGATCTCGCCGTGTTCCACGATGGTGTTGTCGTCTGCATCGGTGGCCAGCTTGTAATGGTTGCCCGTGCCCCATCCGGCTTCCTGGCTGATGGGCGTTACATCCAGATCAGCTGTGTAGGTGGTGACGGTACCGTCCGTGGATGTCACGCCCAGCGAGAAATTCAGCGGTGCAGTGTCGGTGGTGCCCGTGAGCACAACAGCGATGGTGTTGTCGGGGTTGATCGACACATGGCCGTAGTCAGGGCCTTCGATCACCCGGACCGAGGCGATATCCGCGCCCGGCAGTTCCAGCGTTGACACCCGCCCGGCCATGACCTGAGCCGAGAAATCAGCGCTCAGAACCGTCGGCTCAGGATCGGGAGCATCCGGCACAGGCTGCCCGGCTCCGGAGGCGGGCGGCTGTGTGTCCGGGGCAGGGGGGGTGTCAGGGCCCGATGCAGGCGTTTCAGTCTCTGATACAGGGGGTTCAGGCTCTGCCGGCTGTGGTGCGGGTTGAGAGACGGGCGTCTCAGGGGCCTGTTCTGCCGGTGGCGTCCCTGCAACAACAATTGGTTCCGGGACAGGTTGCTGCGGTATGGCCGGATCCACGACCGGCGGTGACGCAGCGGGCTGCTGGTCTTTGTCCGCTGGTTGCGGGCGGGGGGTGGTCCAGGTGACATCCTCGTCATCTGAGCCGCCTCCGCCGGCGGCCGCGGCGGCAGCACCGGCCCCGATCAATCCAAGAAGAAGGCCCAGCATACTAATGCTCCGTCGCAGAGAGCACAGAAATGCAGGTGTGCGGAAGGTCCGCAGAGAACAGAAAATAACCATGGTACAAGTAAGCGGCTGACCGAACTGAAGTCAAAGTCATTGTCTACTCCCGATTTTGTCGTTCCCGGTACGAGGGAATCGTTAATTATGGTTAACAGCCTGTTTATGGTCGTTTGTGGTTACGGATGTGGCTCCTGATGGGTCTTGGTGTGTCAGAAATATGTCCGGAACTGCCAACGGGTCCTGGTGAGTCACCGGTGGGTTAGGGGATTGGAAGACCTGGTCCAAGCCGGTTTTTCAATTTAAGCGAGAAACCACCAAAACGCCGGAAATGCGCAGGAATCTGCGCATCACAGACAGTATCTGCAGCTATCGGGGTGATCTGCGGATCAGATACCCTATGTGGGGATATTTGTCTTTTTACGGGCTTCAGACGGTGTCCACACCATGCCGCTGCATCAGCTGGGCCAGGATTGATCCCGGCTGAGGCTGGCCGCCGATCTGCTGCAGGGCGCGGTGAATGAATTTGCCCCACAGATGGATGCCATATGTCTGCGGAAAGTCGTCAATGCTCAGCCCGTTATCCATGATCAGCTTTTCGACCTCTGTCCAGGGGATCGGATAAAAGGCAGCAACGGGCAGGGCGTGTTCGATCTCGCCGGTTTTCCGCATGTAGTAGGTCACGGCTGTCGGCCCGGTGGAGCCCCAGGGCCAGTCGGTGACAGGGGCTTTGCGCCCGCGCATTGAGACCAGCCAGCGCAGGCGGCGCGGCCAGGGCGCTGCCCAGGGCCGGCCATAGGTATCCGGGCCATAGCGCAGCAGCTCCGCAAGGGCAGGGGAGGTGGCCGGCAGGCGCAGTACAGCCCCGTTGAGGTGTTTTTCGTTCTCCCACCCGCAGATGTGGTCGGTCTTGATGTCAAAGGGGCGCAGCGCGATCATATCCAGATCCACCCAGACCTGGTCGGTCTTTGCCATCAGCTGATACCGGAAAAGGTTGGAATGCAGGGACGGGCTGCCCTTGCCGCCGTAATACCGCAGGATACGCCCAACGTCATAGACTTCGCGCGCATCGCGCTGTTCGACCCCGTCGGGGACATTCGCGACCGGGTCATAGCTGTAGAGGATCAGGCGGTGACCATGGTCCAGAAAGGACTGTGCGGACAGCCGCTCGATGCCGGTGAGCGCCTCACCGATCCAGAGCGTCGCCAGAGGGGGGAGATCTGAATGCTGCACGTTGAAGATCCGCCTGATAAAAAATGTCGCTGCGTCTTATCACGCGCCGCAACGTGGCGTCGATATGGCAATATGGTAAAAATCCAGGGTTATTGCAGGGCTGCAGTCTGTCAGCCTGTGGGATCCTCCGGGTCCTCGTCCGGCAGGGGGGGCAGGCTGCGCGGATCAATCAGCAAAGCCGCGACCCAGCCCACGATAAACCCCCCCAGGTGGGTCTCCCAGGCCAGCAGCCCGTCCAGCAGCCACCACATGACCAGATTGAGCAGCAGCAGCAGCAGGGCCACCCGTGCCACAGGCCAGAGCCTCTGAGCGGTTGTGAAGCGGTCAACGTAGTTCCAGGCCAGAATGCCCCCTGCAAGTCCGAAGAGACCGCCTGAGGCCCCGACCATGGGCCGTGTGGTCTCAGCCAGCAGGCCAAAGCCCAGGGCGCCCCCCAGAACCGCGCCGCCATAGAGCAGCACAAAGCCTTTCTGTCCCACCCGGTCGATGACGCCCTGACCCAGGCTCCACAGGGTGATCATATTCACTGCCAGGTGCAGCAGGCCACCGTGCACAAAGGCATAGGTGATGAACATCGTATAGGGCTGGAGCGCATAGTTCGGTCGCCAGTCGCTCAGCAGCCCCGGCCAGAAACCAGTATATTCATAGACCGTCAGCCGCAGTCGTGGGCCAAAGGCGATGCGCAGATCACTCAGCTGCAGCAGTATTTCAGCCAGGGCACAGGCGGCGATCAGAACGGCGAGCACAGCGGGGATGCGGGGCAGGGTCATGGGAACCGACTGCCCCCGTGCTGCTGCGATTGCCAGCGGTTGTCTTTCGGCTGACAGTGTTCAGCCCCGGCGCGCCGCGTCTGCATCCTCAGAAATCGAATGTTCGTTCGACGCCCACAAAGATCGTGCGGGTGATCCGGTCCGCGCTGCTCTCGTTCTGTTCGTTCTCAAAGCTGATCCCGCTGATCAGATCCCAGTCCTGGCCCAGGTCATGTCTGTACCGCAGGCCGATCTGATAGGTCGTCTCGTCCCCTCCTGTGACGCTGGGGCGGTTGTCGCTGGCCAGCAGAAAGTTACCCGACAAAGAGGATAAGCTGTTGATATCATATGAATATGACATGTTCAGCCGGGTCCGGATCGTGTTGTTGCCATCGTTATCGCTGTCGACGGACTGGCGCAGGCTGGCGACCAGGTTGCTGGTATCGGTCAGCGCCATGTTCAGCGTGACGTTGGCCAGCGGTTCAATATCCTCGTCGCCGGTCCTGCTGACTCCGAGAGAGAAATCCAGAGAGCCGGGCAGGATCAGCATCTGCCGGCCCAGGGACAGGCCGTTCCGGGTGCCGTCGATGGTCTGGCGGGTGGACATGCCCACCCGCCAGGATCCGTTTGGCACGGCGTGGTTCACGCTGAACCGCGCGCCGAGACCGTCCTCGTCGCGGTCGTTGTCGCTGTTGATGATTTCGTCGTTGTCCAGAAACAGGCTGGCAGAGACATCTGTCCGCGCGGAAATACTGTAGCGGGCGCCGACGCCCACAGAGGTCGTGGTGCGGTCTGAGCCGCCGTCCTCGTTTTCCTCTTCCCAGTCGGCAAAGACAAAGGCCGAGGCGACCGGTGACAGGCGAAAACTCAGTTCGGTGTCGATGCTCTGGGTCTGGCTGTCGAGCAGGGACGGGGCGGCATCCTCATAGGAGCTGTCCAGAAAGCGGTAGCTGCCGTCAAAGGTTATCGGTGCGTCCCGCCCCAGCGTAATGCCCGAACGCACGGAGGCCAGGGTGCGCCGGCCGCCGCCGGTGACCACGTCCTGGTCACTGGTTTCGTCAAAAAAACTGGATGTGCCCACATCGGTCTGCCGGTATGAGCCGGAGAAGGTGAAAAGGCTGGAGCGGCTCTCGCGGGTATAGAGCAGCCGTGCGGTCGGGTCCTCAAAGAAGAAGTCCGAGTTCAGGCTGTCGTTGTCGTCGGCATAAAGCGGCACCAGGGTGCTGAAGGTGAACAGTAACTGGTCCTGCGGCGTCTCTGAAGAGAGCCGGAAGCCCAGTTCTGTGACCAGGCTGGTGCCTTCGTTTTCATTGATGCCAGGGCCTGTTTCCGTCACCGATCGCAGGGTTTCCCCAAGGGTCAGGCTGCCCCGTACACCGTCCTGCGCAAAAGTCTGACTGACCGGCAGCACGGCAGGGACTGCCAGCAGAAGCCCCGCCAGTACCGCTTTTTCTACCTGCATCTGTCTGCCCACCGCTTGTTTTGCTGTTTTCTGTGCTGCTCAGTGTTCGGGCGTGAATGTTATTCGAACAGTCGTCGTTCGGGAACCAGGATCACATCGCCTTCCTGCAGAATAATGTCATTGGTCAGCGCCGCGCCCTGTCCGAGTGCCTTGAAGTTCATTGTAAAGGTCTGCTGCTGGCCTGTGCTGCGGTCCAGGCGGCGCAGCTGCACCCGTTTGGTCGCAGCAAAGCGGGTGAAGCCGCCCGATTGTGCAACTGCCTGGAGAAAGGTTGTCCCCCGGCGCACAGGCAGCAGTCCGGGCCGGCTGATTTCACCGGTAAAGTAGATGTCGATTGTCTCGCCATCGGTGCTGTCGGTGCCGTCCAGCAGGTCGGTGTCACGCACCGATGTCACGGTCACGAAAACAGTGGGCGTCGAGGCGAAGTTGCGGCTGATGCCACCCCGGATTGCGGCTTCGACCTGGTCGGGGGTGCGCCCGCCCACGGCAACAGTGCCGGCAAAGGGGAAGTTGATGGAGCCGTCCGGCAGCACCAGCACGGAGCGGTTCAGCTGCGGGTCTTCGAGGACCTCGACAGAGATTGTATCGCCCGGCTGGAGGCGGTAGTTCGCCTGCGCCGCCAGGCTGCCCGCGGTAAGCACAAAGGCAAACACGGCAAATATAAGCTGTTTCATCCTGATCTTTCCCTAAAAGAAGCTGCAAGTGCCCCCGGTGTTTGCCGGAATATCCGGCAACTTCCGGCAGAAAGCAAAACCCACAGGGGCATTTTTGGCAAATAGTTTACATCCGTGACAGGGAAATCACGGCCCCGGGGCTGTTACTGCTGCAAAGCGCTCTCGATCTCAGCCAGGCGGGCCCTGATTTCACCCTCAAGCGCCTGCGCGCCGGGACCCAGCACCCCGACAGCACGGCGCAGCGCCTCAGCCGCGTCCTCGCTGCGGCCCAGCGTGTTCAGCGTCATGCCGAGGTGGTACTGCACCGATGCATCATCGGACAGGGCAGCCGCGGCAGGTTCGAGGTACTCCAGCGCTTCCTCATGGTTGCCCAGGCGGTACTGGATCCAGCCGTAGGTGTCCTGAAAGGCCGGCACATCGGTGCCGCGCAGACGCCGCGAGATGATCCGGGCCCGCTGCAGGCTTTCATCATCGGATTTATAGGTGGACAGCAGGCTGGCCAGGTTGTTGGCCACGATCAGTGATGCGGAGTTCCGCTCGTAGAGTTTTTCGTAAATGCCGATGGCCCCGTCGATGTCGTCCTGACTCTGCAGCAGCGACGCCTTGGCCCAGAGCAGGTCAGAGGCCTCGTCTGTTGCCTCCAGACCGCGGTCAATCACTGCCATCTGCGCCCCGGGGACGCCGCCGGTGGCGACCTGCATGCGGGCCAGCTGCAGCCAGGGATCCGGCACGGCGGGGCGCAGCTCTGTCAGCCGTTCGAAGATGTCCAGTGCAGCATCATACTGCCCCGCTGAGGCTTTCGTCAGACCGTTGAAGTAGGCATAGGACAGGTTGTCGGGGTTCGCGGCGGCCAGCTCATCAGACAGGGATACCGCTTTTTCCACCTCACCGTTCTGAAGATGAGTGCGGATAATCGCCAGACGGATACCGTCATTTTCGGAATTGGCCTCGCTGAGGGTCTGCAGATAACTCAGCACATCCTCACCTCCGCCCTCACGGGCCAGAAGCTCCACTTCCAGGCTGGCGGCGGTGGTCTGACCGTCCTCATAGCGCTTGAGCGTGTCTATGGTCTGCCGCAGGCGGGGCAGATCGTCTTTCTGCAGATAGATACGGCCCAGCGTGTTGAGCAGCGGCACATTCCCCGGTGACAGGCGCAGGGCTGCAATCAGCGTGGTTTCCGCCTGATCGAACCGTTCCTGTGACATCAGGGCCTGGGCATAGCGCAGGCTCTCCTCGGGCGCGTTGTTGGAAGTGTCTGCCGCCAGGGCCAGGAAATCCAGCATCAGTTCGGGCTGTCCGGCGCGGCTGTAGGCATCTGCCATGATGGTCATGGCCTCGGTGTCTTCGCGGGCTTCGGCCAGTGCGGTGCGCATTGCGGTGATCGCGCCGTCGGTATTGTCGTCCTCGATCATCCAGCGGGCCTGCAGCTTGAGCGCGCCGACGGAACTGGCGTCCTCTGTCAGGACCTCTTCGACCAGGCGGCGGGCGCCCACCTCATTGCCGTCACGCACCAGCATCGTGGCCAGGATGACCCGGGCATTCTGACGCTGGTCGACCGGCATCGCGTCGCCCTGCGCGATCATCTCCTCAAGCTGGGAGACCGCTGTGGTCCGTTCGCCGGTATCAAAGAGCAGGGAGGCCCGCAGGGTGCGCAGCAGATACGCGGAGGCTTCTCCGGCGATCCGGCGGTCCAGTTCGGCCAGGGCCTCTTCTGCAGAGACACGGCGCAGCAGGAACTGGATCAGTGCTACGGCATCGGTTTCTCCCGCGTCCTCAGCATCCGCAAGCTGGCGCAGATAGGCCTCGGCGTCGTCTTCCTTGTCCTGGGCCATCAGCAGGCGCAGCAGATCGCCTTTGACAGATTCTTCCTCCGGAAAGATCCGCGCCATGCGCCGGAGCTCTTCCTCGACCGCGACCAGGTTGTTCTGCCGCGCCAGCAGCTGCAGGCGGGCATTGTAGACATCAATGTTTTCAGGGTCGCTTGCGATCGCTTCCTCAAGCTCGCTCAGCGCATCATCAAGGCGGCCGGTATCGACATATCCGTTGGTGCGCACCGTGCGCAGGATCGTGCTGTCCGGCAGATCTGCCTTGAGCGCCTCTGCCTCGCGCAGCACCGTACGCCGCGCGTCCATGTCGTCGTCCAGGGCCGCCTGGCGGTAGCGATATGCCAGATCAATCGCAAGGGCCCGCGGCAGATCCGGATTCAGGCGCACCGCTTCGGGCGCATGCCGGTCAAAACTGTCCCAGTTGCGGTCATCAAAGGAGAGCTCACTGAGCACAAGCTGCGCGTCGGCATCGTCGGGGTTCTGCTCCACAACGCGCAGATAGTTGCGAAACCCGTCCCGGGTGTTGCCATAGGCCAGGTTGATCCTGGCCAGCTCACGCCGGGCGTCGATGGCCGTTTTGTCAGTTTTCAGCGCATTGCGGAACTCGATGGCGGCCCGGTCCAGGTCGCCCTCGGCAACAAGCCGGAGCCCGTTTTCCAGAAATTCGTTGGCGCGCTCTTCAGGTGTCTTGCAGGCCGCAACAGCCAGAACGAGAGTGACCGGGAGAACAATTCTGAATAATGACATTCAAATAAACCTTATCGTGACCGCTGCCTGTCTGCTGAGCTATCATAGCTTAACGGTAGAAATCGTGAATAAAAAACTCACAATCTGCGGAGATCTGTAAGGGGCAGCCTGAGCCGTCTGACCGGCAGTGTTCAGTAGCCCGTGCCGCGCAGAACAACCGATACTGTCCGGAAGAGCACCGAAATATCCGTGCGCAGTGAAACAGCGCGCTCATATTCCGCATCATATTTGGCACGGTCACGGAAGCTGCAGTTGTTGCGGTCCGAAATCTGCCAGAACCCGGTCAGGCCGGGGCGCAGGCGGAAGTAGCTGGTGCCCGGATAGAGCGACCGCTGGGATACCATCATCGGGCGCGGGCCCACCAGCGACATGGACCCGGTCAGCACGTTGATCAGTTGCGGCAGCTCATCCATGGAGGTTCTGCGCAGGAACCTGCCCAGGCGGGTGATCCGGATATCGTTTTTGAGCTTTTGCGTGGTGTTCCACTCCTCGGCCAGCACCGGGTTCTCTGCCAGGTGCTGCTGCAGCAGCGCATCGGCGTTATGTACCATGGTGCGGATTTTGAGAATGCGGAAGGTCCGGCCGTTCAGGCCGATGCGTTTCTGGGTGTAAAACGGGGAATAGCCATCCAGGGCGACCATGAGGGCCATAAGAACAATAACAGGAAAGACGACGGGCATGCTGAGAATGACCAGAGTCACATCGAGAAGGCGCTTCCCGGCTGTTGCGTAGGAAAATGTAGGTAAGTAGTCAGGTTCGCTGACATTCTGATGAATACCCAGCTCGACCCGGGCTTCATGATTATCAAACGGCATAAACTGCTCCGATAGCAATATTGTCGGCACTCGTATTAAGTCTTCAGAACGAACACACACACCGGACAGGCGTCTTCAGACTTCAAGTACAGTATTACCTTTATTTAAGTAAAATACGAGTCATCTGTGTGACAAAAACAGGATGATTGCGTTTGTTGAGCAAAATAAGGGCGTCATTCGGGGCCCGCAACGCCACGCGCTGGTCTGATACACGCTAAGCTGGTGGGCCTCGTGCACAATGGCTGCCGCAGCGTCATTTCATCACCGGACCGGAACAAATCTCGAATCATGTCCAGATGATGTTCTTTGGCAACCATCCCGGGGCTTATAAATCATATGGTCACCATTATATTGACACTGTTGCACAATATACCGGAGACATCAGGCAGCTGACACGCCTTTGGTATGCCGCGGGTGTAGAAAGGTATACATGCTGTATCGGTACGACGGCATTTGGGTAAACAGACAGAAAGACAGTGCGTTATGGCGGCTGAGCTTTACGTAGAGTTTTTCGGATTCTCGGAACGGCCGTTTACCCTGCTTCCGGACCCCGATTTTCTGTTCTGGACCGGAAACCACCGCCGTGCCTATGCGGTGCTGGAATACGGTGTTGCAAGCCGCGCGCAGGCTACCGTGGTGACCGGCTCGATCGGGGCGGGCAAAACGACACTGATCCAGCATCTTCTGGCACGGCTCGATGACAGTGTGACGGTCGGGCTGATTTCCAATGCCCAGGGCGGGCGGGGCGATCTGCTGCGCTGGGTGCTCTATGCGCTGAACGTTGATGCGCCGATGGAGGCGCAGTACATCACGCTCTTCAGGATATTCCAGGATTTCGTGATCGCGGAATATGCTGCCGGACGGCATGTGCTTCTGGTCATTGACGAGGCGCAGAACCTCTCTGTGGAGGCGCTCGAAGAGCTGCGGATGCTGACCAACATCAATTCCGGCAAGGATGAGGTGCTGCAGCTGATCATCGTAGGTCAGCCCGAACTGCGGGAAATGATCTCGCGGCCCGAGCTGACGCAGTTCGCCCAGCGGATTACCGCAACTTTTCATCTGGAGCCTCTCGACTACCGGCAGACCCGGGCATATATCCAGCATCGCCTGCAGCATGCGGGTGGCACCGGCAATGAATTTTCGGTCTACGCTATGAAGAGCATCTTTGCTGAGAGCGAGGGCGTGCCGCGTGTGATCAACAAACTCTGTGATCTGGCGCTGGTCTATGCCGCGAGCGACGAGCGCAGACTGGTCGGCGTTGATGTGATCCGCGAACTGGTCGCAGACGGGCTGCTGATCAAATCCCGTAAGAGCCACGAGGTCTATGTCCTCGAAAACCCTATTGAACCACCGTTGAAAAAAGCAGTCGAATGACCCCCGAAGTCCAGTTCTATCTCAAGCTTCTCGTCCGGCGTCTTCCGGCTATGATGGTGCTTTTCCTGATTGCTACCTCGATCGGTGTTGTGATGGCCATGCGGCTGCCGACGCTCTACGATACCCGCGCCACGCTTCTGGTGGAGCGGGCCCAGATCCCCGAAGAGATGCTGCGCAGTGGCGGGATTCAACTGGCGACATCCCAGCAGCTCGAGATCATCCGCCAGCAGCTGCTGACCCGTGCGAACCTTATTGATGTGGCCAGAAACAACCGCGTCTTTCCGAACCAGTCGCGCATGAGCCCGGATGAGGTGGTGCGCGAGATGCGCAGCCGGACCCGGCTGCAGGTGCGCAGTGGGCGAGACCGCGCGACCCTGATGTATGTCAGTTTTGAGGGGCCGGATCCTGAACAGGTGGCGTCGGTTGCCAATGAATATGTGACCCTGATCCTGGCGGCCAATACCGAACTGCGCGCCGAGCGGGCCGAGGGCGCGCTCGCGTTCTTTGAGCAGGAAGTTGAGACCCTGACCCGCGATCTGGACGCGCAGAGCCGGAAAATCGCAGAATTCCGCCGGGAAAATGCAGATGCGCTGCCCGATAACCTGTCCTACCGCCAGGGGCGTCAGTCTCTGCTGCAGGAACGTCTGGCGCGTGTGGAACGCGAAATCGACACGCTGCAGCGTCAGCGTGAGAATGTTCAGGAATTCTATGAAAACACCGGTCAGCTGAGCAATCCGGACAATTCACGGCAGACGCCCGAGCAGCGCCGGCTGCGCGAGCTGCAGGGGCAGCTGCGGGTTGCTCTGGCTGTCTACTCAGAGGAAAATCCGCGGGTCCGTCTGCTGCGCAACCAGATTTCCGGCCTGGAGGCAGAAATCCAGGAGGCGCTGCGCGGGGCTGCGGGCGCTGGGGAAGAGGGAGCGGTCTCAGCCCTTGATGCCTCGCTGGTCGAACTGGACACCCAGCTGAACAGCCTGCGCGAGGACCGGGCCCGCACAGAGGACGAACTGATCGAGCTGGAGGCCAGCATCAACCGGACCCCGGCAAACGAGATTACACTGGAAGCGATGATCCGGGACCAGCAGAACCTGCGGTCGCTCTACACGGGGGCTGTGCAGCGGCTGTCACAGGCGCGGATCAGCGAGCGGGTCGAACTGTCTGCGCGCGGTGAGCGGATCACCGTGCTGGAGCCGGCCAGCATTCCCGGCGCGCCCTCCAGCCCGAACCGGCCGCTGGTCATGGGGGCCGGTGTTGCCGTCGGCACCGGCCTTGCGGTGCTGCTGTTTGTGGTGCTGGAGCTTCTCAACCAGTCTATCCGGCGTCCGGCAGATATCGTCCGTGGCATTGAGGTGACGCCGCTGGCCACGCTGCCGCGGTTTGAAACCACCGGGTCCCGCCGTCGTCGTCGTCTGCTGCAGATTATCTCGGCCGTGGTCACGGTGGTGGTGGTGCTGGGCGGCCTCTGGGCCGTGGACCAGTATTACCGGCCGCTCGATCAGATCTTCGCTCAGATCGTGGACCGGTTGCTGTGAGCGGATGGACAGGCACACAGGTGCGGCGGGTGACCCACAAGGGACTGAAACATGGATAAGTTACAGAAAGCACTCAAAAAAGCGCGTGAGCAGCGGGCCGGTCTGTCAGCCTCTGCACAGGTCCCTGACGCGGCACCGGCAGAAGAGGCTGCGGCCCCCGGAAAGCCGGGCAGTGTGGTCGCGCGCTGGCAGGCGCTGACCCCTGTAGAGCCGGACCTGGCCCACCTCAGGGCCAATCGTGTCATGACGCTGACACCCTGTCTGGAGGCCAACCCGTTCGACATTCTGCGCACCAAGATCCAGCTGCTGATGCGCAGCAATGGGTGGACCCGCCTTGCGGTGACATCCCCCGGCAGCGGCTGCGGGAAAACCACGCTGGCCTGTAACCTCGCCGCGGGCTTTTCGCGCCAGCGTGAGAAATACACCATGCTGTTCGAAATGGATCTGCGCCGCCCCAGTGTCAGCCGGCTCATGGGCTGCCGGCCGCAATACGGTGTCGAGAAACTGCTGACCCGGCAGGTCACGCCAGAGGAACAACTGCTGCGCTTCGGTGACAATGTGGCGTTTGCGATGGCGGAACACGCTATTCAGGACCCGACACAGATGCTGCTGTCAGGGCAGGCGGCCGGGATGATGGATCAGCTGCAGGAAGACTATGCGCCTGACACCATGATCTTTGATCTGCCGCCGATGCTGGTGACGGATGACGCACGGGCGATGCTCAACAGTGTCGACTGTGCGCTGATTGTCGTGCGCGCGGATCAGACAAAGATGAGCCAGCTCGACGTCTGCGAACGCGAGGTGGCGGAATATACCAATGTACTTGGGGTTGTTCTCAATAACTGCCGCTACATGAGCATGGAAGAAGGCTATGAGGGCTACTGAGACCGGCGCACGCATCCGTGCTGCTGATTGACACCGGGCGGATATTTTTCCCATCTGCCCGACGGGCACAGACATAAGGATCAGTTATGAAGATTGCCATGATCGGAACCGGATACGTTGGTCTGGTCTCGGGAGTTTGTTTTTCCGACTTCGGACATGAGGTTGTCTGTGTGGATAAGGACCCCGGCAAGCTCGCGCGGCTGAAGGCGGGCGAAGTGCCGATCTTCGAGCCGGGGCTTGATGATCTGATGGCGCGCAATGTGGCAGCGGGCCGGCTGTCCTTTACAGGTGATCTTGCGGCTGCGGTTGATGGTGCCGAGGCGGTTTTCATCGCGGTGGGCACGCCCACGCGCCGCGGGGACGGTCACGCTGATCTGACTTATGTGATGGCCGCGGCCGAAAGCATCGCCCATGCGCTGACCGGCTATACGGTTGTTGTGACCAAATCTACAGTGCCTGTGGGCACCAACCGGCAGGTCGGTGATGTGATCCGTGCCGCGCGCCCGGATGCGGAATTTGATGTGGCCTCCAACCCGGAATTCCTGCGTGAAGGGGCGGCGATTGACGATTTCATGCGCCCGGACCGGATTGTGGTGGGCGTGGAAAACGACCGCGCGGCCGAGGTGATGCAGGCGATTTACCGTCCGCTTTATCTGCGCGACTTCCCGATCCTCAGCACCGATCTGGAGAGTGCGGAGATGATCAAGTATGCTGCCAATGCCTTTCTGGCGACAAAGATCACCTTCATCAACGAAATTGCCGCCCTGTGCGAGCGCACCGGGGCGGATATCAAGGCGGTGTCCAAGGGCATGGGGTCAGACGGGCGGATCGGCTCGAAATTCCTGCACGCAGGTCCGGGCTACGGCGGGTCGTGCTTTCCCAAGGATACCCGGGCGCTGGCGCGTATCGGCCAGGACAATGCGGTGCCGATGCAGCTCACAGAGACTGTTATCAAGGTCAACGACGAGATCAAACGGCGGATGGTGGACAAGGTTTTTGACCTCTGCGGCGGCTCCGTCAACGGCAAAACCATCGCAGTGCTCGGGGTGACCTTCAAGCCGAACACAGATGATATGCGCGAGGCACCCTCACTGACCATCGTCCCGGCGCTCGTCGGCAATGGCGCAAATGTGCGTGTCGTCGATCCACAGGGAGAACGCGAGGGCGCAGCACTGCTGCCCGGCGTGACATGGCATGACGACGTCTATGACGCCACCGGGGGGGCAGATGCCGTAGTGCTGCTCACCGAGTGGAACGAATTCCGGGCGCTGGATCTGCAGCGGATGGCTGACGCGATGGCGCGCCCTGCGATGGCTGATCTGCGCAATATCTACTCTGAGCCGGTAGCGCAGCAGGCGGGCTTTACCGCCTATGTATCGGTCGGGCGCAGAGACGGTGATGCGGCCTGAAAGGGCCCGTCAGCGACCACAGACCGGCAACAGCAGTGGTGCAGAACCCTGTGGAGCAGATTGCAGCCTGAAGATATATAAACATAATTAACCTTACGCGCCTTACACTTATATGCGGGAGAGCGCTCCCCCCTGAAGTGTGATTACTATTAGAAAACAATGATTTATCTAATAGGAGAATACCGCATGGGCGCTGTTTGCACGCAACTATCACTGCAAGAACGCCGTAAGATCGAGAGCTGGTGGCATGCAAAGGTGCCCGTCAGAGAGCTGGCACAAATCGACGACCTTTCGCGAGATCAAACGCAATTTCCGGGCCGATGATGCCTTCCCGAAGAAGTACGCGGGTTACTTCCGCACGAAACCTGTCATGAGCAAGATCATGAAAGCGGTGCGCGACCTGCCCCACCCGGCGCGCCCGAAGATGGCTGCCGGGGAAACGCGACTTCATGGCAGTCACGGATCATGAATTGAAAATGATCTGCGACCGCCTCAACGCGACACACAGAAAATGTCCCGGATGGAAGACGCCCGCTGAAGTGTTCCGCGAAAAGATGATTACGGAGACAGGTCAACGCCCCCAACCGTCGAAGGCAAGAGGAGTCGCAGTTCAGGTATCGCTCACATCAGATGCGCAGGATATCTGCTGCGCGCGGCAGCACGCCTTTGGCATCCACGATCACCCCGCCGTCCCGCAGCAGCGGGTCGATCAGCGCCCGGCCCCGGGTGCGCAGCGTGTCATGCGGCACCGCCAGGATCACGGCCTCATAGGCCCCGGCTTCGGGTGTTTTCAGTGTTACCCCGAGGGTTTGTGTGGCGTCATCCGGATCGGCCAGCGGATCCCAGACATCCACAGCCATGCCATATGCCTCCAGGCTGTGCAGAATATCGGTCACACGTGTGTTGCGCAGGTCCGGGACGTTTTCCTTGAAGGTCAGCCCCAGGATCAGCGCACGTCCCCCTTTGATCTGCCGGTCCTCTGCGATCAGGCGGCGGATCAGCAGCTGTGCAATCCAGTCCCCCATCCCGTCATTAATGCGCCGGCCGGCCAGAACAATCTGCGGGTGATGCCCCTCCTGTTCGGCCCGGTGGGTCAGATAATAGGGGTCCACACCAATGCAGTGCCCGCCCACCAGCCCGGGTCGGAACGGCAGGAAGTTCCACTTCGTGCCCGCCGCGGCCAGCACATCCAGCGTATCGAGCCCCAGCCGTTCAAAGATCATGGCCAGCTCATTGATAAGCGCAATATTCACGTCGCGCTGCGTGTTCTCGATGACCTTTGCGGCCTCGGCCACCCGGATGGACGGGGCGGGATGCGTACCGGCGGTGATGATACGTCTGTAGAGGTCATCGACAAAACGTGCGGTGTCGGGGGTGGAGCCCGAAGTGATCTTGACGATATCGGCCAGCCTGTGGGTGGGGTCCCCTGGGTTGATCCGTTCGGGGCTGTAGCCGGCAAAGAAATCCCGGTTGAAGCTCAGCCCGGACCGGCGCTCGATCACCGGGATGCAGTCCTCTTCGGTGGCACCCGGATAGACCGTGCTCTCAAAGATCACCACATCGCCTGGTGCTATGACCGACCCCACGGTGTCTGATGCGCTGAGCAGCGCGGTCAGGTCGGGCCGTTTCATGGCATCCACAGGCGTCGGCACCGTGACGATATAGACGTTGCACTCTGCCAGATCCTCTGCGCGGGTCGTAAAGGTCAGGTGCTGCGCCTGTGCCAGCTCATCTGCATCCGTCTCTGCGGTGCGGTCATGGCCCGCGCGCAGTTCGTCGACACGGCGGGCATCCACGTCAAAGCCGGTGACCGGCGCACCGGCGCTGAACGCCAGCGCGAGCGGCAGGCCCACATACCCAAGCCCGATCACGCCAATCCGCGCTGTTTCCGCGTCCTGCACCCTGTCAGACCTGGTAGTAGTCGCGGAACCAGGCCACGAATTCTGATATGCCCTGTTTGTAGTCCGTGCGGGGCTGGTATCCGGTGAGGTTTTTCAGCAGCGTCGCATCTGCCCAGGTGGCGGGCACATCCCCTGTCTGCATGGGCATCATGTTGCGGGTCGCTGTCCGGCCAAGGCAGCTTTCGATCTCGTCCACGAAATCAAGCAGGCGTATCTTGTCAGAATTCCCGATATTGACCACGCGGAACGGCGCGGCCGGGCTCAGGCTGTCCCCGGGCACCGGTGCCTGTCCGGCCTCCGGGTGCGGCGGAACCGCATCGATCAGCAGCCGGATTCCCCGCACCAGATCGGTGACATAGGTGAAATCACGGTACATCTCGCCGTTGTTGTAGATGTCGATGGGCCGGTCCTTCAGGATCGCATCCGTGAACTTGAAGAGCGCCATATCCGGCCGCCCCCAGGGCCCGTAGACTGTAAAGAAGCGGAACATCGTGACCGGCAGCCCGTAGATATGGGCATAGGAATGGCCCATTGCCTCATTGGCCTTTTTGGTTGCCGCATAGATGGTCAGCGGCGTGTCCGCCTTGTCCGTCTCGGTAAAGGGCATCTCGGTATTGGCCCCATAGACCGACGAGGTCGAGGCCATAAGCAGGTGTCGGACCTCGCCGGCACGCGCGGCTTCCATCACGTTGAAGGTGCCTGTCACGTTGCTTTCGACATAGGCGCGGGGGTTTTCCAGGCTGTAGCGCACGCCGGCCTGGCCTGCGAGGTGCACAATGATGTCGGGGGCGAAATCCGCCGCGACGCCGGCCAGAACGTCGTTTTCCTCCAGCATTGCTGTTGTGGCGCTGAAGCCTTCATTCTGCAGCAGGATTCTGTGCCGGCGGTCCTTCAGACGGACATCATAGTAATCCGTCATCCCGTCATAGCCATGCACCTGAAACCCCTCCTCCAGCAGGAGGCGGCTGAGGTGAAATCCGATAAACCCGGCAGAGCCGGTGACAAGAACTTTGGTCATGCCCGGTTGGTAGCAGGCACACGGCGGATTGACGAGGGACGGATTGACAAAACAGCGTGTCTCTTCTGTGAGCGGGCCGCCCCCCGCCCGTTCCGGTGGCACCAGCCTCTGAACAGGGCCGCCGCGCGTACAAAATGGTTTTGATCTTCATCTTCTGTTTACCAAAATCAGAGTTACTGGGGGCTTAACGACCATTACACTATTGCGCCCGTTTCCATTGCTGACGTCGATTATAAATTTACGAGCCCTTGCGATCATCCTCATTGTCGCCGGGCATATGTACCCCCTCGCTGAGATACGTTTCGGGTCAGGGACAGAGGCCTTTGCCGCCAATCTCATCACCGGCGGGACGACGTTCTTCGTCTTTATTTCCGGGTATATGTTCCAACACGTCTTTTGTGCCCGCTTCAGCTACGGGCGCTTTATGCTGGGCAAATGCCGCACGGTGCTGATCCCCTATGTGGTGATTTCCATACCCTTCATCCTGTGGTTCCTGCACAGCGCTCCGCCGCAGGGGGTGGCCAACTACGCCACATTTGCAGGCTGGACCCCTGAGTCAGACGCCGGGGTGCAGCTGGCCGCGGCGCTGAAACTGTTCCTGACCGGCAAATTCAATATCGCCGCCTGGTATATTCCCTTTGTCATGATCCTGTTTGCCATGTCCCCGTTCCACAAATGGTTCGCCGGGCAGAACAGGACGGCCCAGATTGCCATCGTCACGGCCTGGTTCGTGCTGGCCCTGCTGATGCACCGGCCGCCTGGGAACCTGAACCCGGTGCAGTCTGTAATCTATTTCTCGCCCGTCTATCTGATCGGCATCCTGTGCGCGCAGAACAAAGAGACGCTGCTGCGCTGGATGGAGGGCAAAGAATGGCAGGCGTTGCTGGCGGTTGCGGTTATAAATGCCGTGCAGGTCGGGCTGGGCCGGCAGGGCAATTACCACAGCAGTCTTCTGAGTTATGACGGCATCGACCTGATGCTGCTGCAAAAGACACTGCTGACGATCGCGCTCTTTTGCCTGTTCGAGCGCCGGGTCCATATCAGCCCGCCTCTGGTATCGCTGGTCTCTGCTTCCAGCTTTGCGCTTTTCTTTCTGCACCCGGGGTTTCTGGTGGTGTTGCCGCAGCTGGGATATGTGCCGCTGCTCGGAGGAGGCTGGGGGGATCTGGTGCTCGTGACGGCGCTTGCCTGTGTGGTCTGCCTGGCGCTGGCGCTGGGGATGAAGCAGCTTTTTGGGCCGCGCAGCCGCTATCTGCTGGGCTACTGAGGGTCTGTCACAGGATATGCCGCAGATGGGCCAGTCCCGCCGCGAGCAGTGCCCGGGCCGCCTCTTCCTGCTGTGCCTCGACATAAAGCCGCAGTTCCGGCGCATTGCCGGAGGGGCGCACATGGACCACGCGGCCGTCCTGCAGGGTCATGCGCACCCCGTCGGTCAGGTCACATGATCCCTCTGCCCCGTCCAGGGCGGCCAGAAATTCTGCCCGCGCGGCAGGGTTTTCTGACAGGTCTCTGATCAGCGGGCCCGATTTTTCCTGCGCGATGTCCTGCAGACGGTCGGCCACGGTGACCACGGGGGGTTCCTGTGCAACCCGGCGGGACAAAGGCGCGTCTCCGGCAGCGATCAGGGTCATGATCAGCGGCAGTATGCAGTCGCGGGTCCTCAGGGCGGGCAGTGGCCCCGCAGGTCCCCGGGCCTCAAAGCCCAGCAGAAAACCACCGTTGGCCTCATAGCCGGCCACGCGGCCGCCCAGCTCCTCCATGCCCGCAATGACATAAGGAGAGCCGATCCGCGTGCGCAGCACCCGGCCCACCCCTTTATGCAGGATACCGCTGTTGGACGAGACCGGCGTGACCACCGCCTCTGCCTGCAGGGCCTCTGCCGTGATCTGCCCCATGATATCGCCCGGAACGATCCGGCCGGTTTCATCGGCCAGCAGCGGGCGGTCTGAATCGCCGTCCGTCGAGACCAGCGCATCAAGGCCGTGTTCCGCCACCCAGGCTGTGATCTGTGTACGCGTCGCGGGGTCGACTGCCTCGGTATCGACCGGAATGAAATGCTCTGAGCGCCCCAGTTCGGTGACCTCTGCGCCCAGACCGGTCAGGATTTCTGCCAGCAGATCGCGACCCACGGCGGAATGGCTGTAAAGGCCGATGCGGCGCCCGGCGAGCCGGCCCGTCCCGCATCCCTGCAGATAGCGGGCCACGAAATCCGGGCCCGCGGTGTCGTTCCGCCGGAGGGGATTTGTCTCTGACACGGGGTTTTCGGCACTTGTTCCAAGAGCGGCGGTGATCGCCTGCTCATGGGCTTTGGTGATCTCGCCCTGCGGGGTGTAGAATTTCAGCCCGTTGCGGTCGGCAGGGATATGGCTGCCGGTGACCATGATGGCTCCAGCGCCCTGTGACATTGCCGCCAGTGCCAGCGCGGGCGTCGGCACAGAGCCCGCATCGGTTACGGTCACGCCCATGCTGCGTGCGGCCTGTGCGATATCCGCCGCCAGGCGCGGCGATGAAGGCCGCAGATCCTGTCCCACAAAAAGACCCGTGCCCACATCGCAGGACGCGATAAAGGCGCGGACATGGGCGGCCACCAGATCCGGTGTCAGATCTGTTACCAGGCCGCGCAGGCCGCTTGTTCCGAATTGAGCCGCCATGACCGGGCCTTTCTGTCAGAGTTTGCTCAGGTAGGTGCCGTAATCATTCTTGGCATATTTCTGTGCCTCACGGTGCAGATCCCCGCGGGTGATCCAGCCCAGTTCAAAGGCGATTTCCTCAGGGCAGCCGATCTGCTGGCCCTGGCGTTTCTCGATGGTGCGCACGAAATTGCCCGCATCCAGCAGGCTGCCATGGGTGCCGGTATCGAGCCAGGCATAACCGCGGCCCATACGCTGTACCTTCAGGCTGCCCTCGGCCAGATACATCTCCAGCAGCGTGGTAATCTCCACCTCGCCGCGCGCCGACGGCTTTACAGCCCGTGCCTTTGCCGGGGCCGTCCCATCCACAAAATAGAGCCCGGTGACCGCGTGGTTCGACGGCGGCACCTCAGGTTTTTCAATAATCCCGCGCACCGTGCCGTCCTCCTCGAAATCTACCACGCCATAGCGTTCGGGGTCCGCCACCTGATAGCCGAACACGGTGGCCCCGGCGCTGCGGGCATCGGCTTCAGCCATCAGGTCGGGCAGGCCCTGGCCGAAAAAGATATTGTCCCCCAGCACCAGCGCTGAGGGTGCGCCTGCCAGAAATTCCTCGGCCAGAATGAAAGCCTGGGCCAGCCCGTCGGGCGAGGGCTGTGCGATATACGTCAGGCTGACGCCCCACTGCGCGCCATCCCCCAGCATACGCTGAAACTGGTGCTGATCCCCGGGCGTTGTGATGACGGCAACCTCGCGGATGCCTGCCAGCATCAGCACCGACAGCGGATAGTAGATCATCGGCTTGTCATAGATCGGCAGCAGCTGTTTGGAGACCCCCAGCGTGATCGGATAAAGCCGTGTCCCGGAGCCGCCGGCCAGGATGATCCCTTTGCGTTGCATCGAAAAACTCCTTTATCAGGCTCTGTTCAGGTCACTGAGAACGTCTGCGAGACCCGCCCGCCAGTCCGGAGCCGGTACACCAAAGGCATCCGTGGTGCCGGAACAGTCCAGCCGGGAATTGAGCGGGCGTGCGGCAGGTGTTGGATAGTCCGCCGTGGGGATATCCGAGACTGTGACGTCCATATCCGCCTGCGCGAAAATCCCGCGGGCAAAATCCGCCCAGCTGACCGCCGGCTGACCACTGAAATGATAGGTACCAAAGAGTTCCTTATCGTCCTGCAGCGCGCGCGCCATGGTCATGCAGGCCGCTGCAATATCGCGCGCAGGTGTCGGCCCGCCGATCTGATCGGCCACGATGCTCAGGGCATCGCGGTCCGCCCCCAGCCGCAGCATGGTCTTCACAAAATTCGCACCATGGGCCGAAAACACCCAGGACGTGCGCAGGATCGCATAAATGCCCCCTGCCCCGGCAACGCCACGCTCGCCGCCCAGTTTGCTGGCGCCATAGACGCCCAGCGGTCCCGTTGCATCGCCGGGCTGCCAGGGACTGTCACCGGTGCCGTCAAAGACATAATCGGTCGAGATATGCACAAAGGGCAGCCCCCGCGCCGCCGCCGCAGCGGCCATCGCTGTGGGGGCCATTGCATTCACGATCATTGCCGTGTCGCGGTCATCCTCGGCCTTGTCGACGGCTGTGTACGCGGCTGCGTTGATCACTGCAGCTGCATCCGTTTCCGCAATCACTGCTTCGCAGGCCCCGGGGTCGGTCAGATCCGCCTGATCGCGGCCCAGACAGGTCACGCCCTCGTGGCGGGCCAGCTCCGTCGCCACCTGCCCTGTTTTGCCGAACACCAGAACCTTCACGCGGAAACGCCCAGGCGGGTGCCCACCCCCTTGCGGTTCTGTAAGCTGCGCCACCAGGCCTCGTTGTCGAGATACCACTGCACGGTCTTTTCCAGCCCTTCCTCGAGGGTGACCGAGGGCCGCCAGCCCAGTTCCCCGGCGATCCGCGCGGGGTCAATCGCATAGCGCATGTCATGGCCCGGACGGTCTGTCACAAAGGTGATCTGGTCCTCGTAGGGACTGTTTTTCGGGCGTTTCTCTTCGAGGATCCGGCAGATCATGCGCACGATATCGATGTTTTTCGCTTCGTTCTCGCCACCGATATTATAGCTGCGCCCGACCTGCCCTTTTTCCAGCACCGTCAGCAGTGCATCAGCGTGATCCTCGACATAGAGCCAGTCGCGCACGTTCTCGCCTGCTCCGTAGACAGGGATATCCTTACCCGCCAGCGCATTGAGGATGACCACCGGGATCAGCTTTTCGGGGAAATGGAAGGGGCCATAGTTGTTGGAGCAGTTAGTCAGCACTACCGGCAGACCATAGGTTTCTGCCCAGGCCCGCACCAGGTGATCGCTGGCCGCCTTGGAGGCAGAATAGGGTGAGCGCGGATCATAGGGTGTGGTCTCGGTAAACTGCCCGGTCTCGCCCAGCGATCCGAACACCTCATCGGTCGAGATATGGTGAAAGCGGAAGCTGTCAGGTCTGCCCTGTGCCGTCCAGTAGCTGCGCACGGCCTCCAGCAGCTGGTAGGTCCCGGTGATATTCGTCTCGATGAAGTCGCCGGGACCGTCGATGGACCGGTCCACATGGGATTCCGCGGCCAGATGCATCACCGCATCGGGCTGATGGGCTGCCAGAATCCGGTCGAGCGCTGCCCGGTCGCGGATATCGGCCTGTTCAAAGGCATAGAGCGGGCTGTCCGCCACTGAGGCCACATTTTCCAGGCAGGCCGCATAGGTCAGCGCATCAAGGTTCACAACCTCATGCCCGCGTGCCACAGCAAGCCGCACTACAGCAGAGCCGATGAACCCCGCACCCCCTGTTACCAGCAGTTTCATGCACCACCCTCCCAGACAAAGGGGCTGTTGAAATCAGCAAAGAGCTGAGCGGCGGCGTCCTTTTGCGACAGAACAGGTTCCGTGCCCCCCAGGCCCCAGTCGATCCCGATATCCGGGCTGTCAAAGCGCACAGCCCCGTCACATTCGGGCGCGTAGTAGTCCGAACACTTGTAGATGATCTCGGTGTCCGGCACCCGGGTGATAAACCCGTGCAGAAAGCCCTCGGGCACCAGCAGTTGCTGGCCGTTCTCAGCGCTCAGCTCTGCCCCGGTCCACTGACCATATGTGGGCGAGCCGCGGCGCACATCGACCACCACATCGAAAAACGCGCCCTGCCCGCAGCGCACAAGCTTGGCCTGGGCATGAGGGGGTGACTGAAAATGCAGTCCGCGCACGGTGCCCGGCTGCGCCGACAGCGAATGGTTGTCCTGGACCCAGTCGTATTCCAGGCCGGCCTCTGCCATGGCCCGGCGACTCCAGCTTTCACTGAAAAAACCGCGCGCGTCCCGGAACCGCTGCGGTGTCAGCAGCAGAACTCCACTCAGGGAAGTTTTCTGGATGTCCATGGATACCGTCAGTTCCTGTTGTAGATGTCTTCGTAGCGCACGATATCATCTTCGCCCAGATAGGCGCCGGTCTGTACCTCGATCAGGTACATCGGCAGCTGACCGGGGTTTTCCATCCGGTGTACCTCGCCCAGCGGGATATAGACCGACTGGTTTTCTGTCAGCAGCTGTTCGGTTTCCCCGATGGTCACGCGGGCGGTGCCGGCCACCACGATCCAGTGCTCGGACCGGTGCACATGGCTTTGCAGGCTCAGAATGCCGCCGGGTTTGACCATGATGCGCTTGACCTGAAAGCGGTTGCCCAGGCACAGGGTCTCGTACCAGCCCCAGGGGCGGTGAAACCGCGGATAGTCTGTCGCCTGGGCGACGCGGGCGGCCTTCATGACGGTCACGGCGTCTTTCACCTGCTGGGCGGCGCTCATGTCGGCGACAAGCACCGCGTCCCGCATGGCGACTGCAACCACATCCTTCAGGCCGACACCGACAAGGTGCAGGTTCTCATCTTCTGAACGCAGGAAGCTGTTCTCACAATCCACCGTTGTAACCTCGCCCTGGCGTACGACGCCGGCCTCATCGGGGTCCAGTGCCGCCCAGAGCGCATCCCAGCTGCCCAGATCAGACCAGCCGGTATTCAGTGGTACGGCCATGATATTTCCGGCTTTTTCCATAACGGCATAGTCGATGGATTCAGCCCGGGCCGTGGCAAAAGCCTCTGCGTCCAGCCGCATGAAGCCCAGATCCTCTGCCCCGCCCTCCAGTGCAGCACGGCAGGGTGCGATCATATCCGGTGCATGGTCCCCGAACGCTGCAATGATATCGCGGACCCGCCAGAGAAAGAGCCCGGCATTCCACAGGTGCCGGCCACTGGACAGAAAGGTCCCGGCGGTATCCTGGTCGGGTTTTTCGGTGAAACTGCTCAGTGGTACCGGTGTGGTGCCTTCCGGCACCCGGGAGAGTTCCAGATAGCCATAGGCCGTCTCGGGCCGTGTCGGGGTCACGCCAAAGGTGACAAGATGACCGGCCCGGGCCGCCTCTGCCGCCTCGCGGACCGCCGCGTGGAAGGCTTCTGTTTCAGCCATTACATGGTCTGACGGGGCGATGAGCATCATCGCGTCCGGTTCGTCCTCCAGCATCAGCGCTGCCGTCAGGATCGCCGGTGCGGTATTCCGCATGGCAGGCTCGATCACCACCCGCGCATCGCTCAGTCCGATGGCCTTGCACTGTTCCATCGCAATAAAGCGGAAATCGGCATTCGTCATGACAAAGGGGGCCGCAAAATCCGGGCCGGACAATCGTTTCAGCGTTGCCTGAAACAGTGTTTCATCTCCGAAAATCCGGCCGAACTGCTTGGGATAGGCTGCGCGGGAGGTTGGCCACAGACGGGACCCGGACCCGCCGCAGAGAATAACCGGATAAATCATAACGCTCTGTACCCTGTGCCGCAGGAAAATCAGTACCGCTATATTAGGATGCCATTATGGTTTCAACATGGCACAGATTCCGGTTTTTCGGGGCAGCCGGTGAAAATCTGCGCAACGGGATGGCACCGGCGACGCGTCCCGATGCTCTGTCTTCTGCCGGGCGCGCTGGTTTACAGGGTGATTGGGACACAAAAAAGGGCGGGAATGAAACCATTCCCGCCCGTATATTCATCTGTCTGAAGGATCAGACGATCAGGATGCTTTCCGGCGACGACGTGCCAGACCCAGACCACCCAGTGCTGTCAGCAGCAGGACACCGCCTGCCGGTACAGGAATGGCTGTGATCTTGATGATCATGTCATCACGGTCGCCATCGTCTGTGCTGTCACCGTACATCGCGTAGTAGCTGTGGCCATCGGGCGCCAGCGCGAAGGAGATGTTCACGCCTTCCGGGTTGCCGCCAACACCGTTGGTGATGAAGCGCGTGGCCGGCAGCGACGAGTCGTTCGAGCTGAATGTGAAGTCAACCAGACCTGCGTCTGCCAGCGCGTTGGAGCTTGTACCGGCTTCTGTTGTATCTTCGTTGAACAGCAGGTTTGTCATTTCGAAGGCGCGGTTTGTGAAACCCGCTTCGCTGCCCATGAATGTGAAGACCAGGCGGCGGTCCTTTGCGAGAGACAGGCCTGCGTCCGCGATGGTCGCGGATGTGAAATGCAGGATCGGTGTGCCAACGGAGAGACCGGGCACGGACGGGTTCGGGTCAAAATCGCTCGGCAGAACGGCTTCTTCACCGCCTACGATGGACAGCAGTCCTGCTGATGCCTGGCCTGCGAACATCGCAGCGCCTGCAAGAGCACTAAAGATAAAAGTCTTTTTCATAAAGTCACCTCTGTGGTTTTCCCAAGGCCCAATACGGACCCCACTCTTCTCGCCTTAGTTTTAACACAAATTAACGTCTGGTTAACAGCGGACCGCCTCAAAAGGGCCCTATTTGTTCTGCAGGAGGCTCTTTTGTTGGGTTTTCGGGAGTTTTGTTGCCCGGAATGGTGGTTTTTTCAGCATTTCAGTACGGATTTTCCGGCAAAAAAGAGACCAGCCAGCGAATCACCCCCGATTTCAGGGTGGAAAAAGCAAGTCGATTTTCTACTAATGCGGGAAATGAGCGGATTTATGTCTATGCGGTCTGACGGCCCAGCGAATCGCCCCTGCTGCTCATGGCAAAAGGCAGCGGACGTGCTGTCCGGACGTGGGGCCGGATCCATGGCAGACCGCGGGTTGCCGGCGGCTGGAGGTCCTTTGGTCTTGCGTGTTCTGCCAGACCGGATATGCGGGGGAATACAGAAACCGCCCCTGTCGGGCAAAGTGAACCGATGCTCTTTACCGAACTGAATTTCTGGGTCTTTTTTGCAGCTGTCTGTACGCTGTATCTGACGCTGCCGCACCGGGGTCAGAACCGGATGCTGCTGGTGGCCAGCTATATTTTCTACGGCGCCTGGGACTGGCGGTTTCTCAGCCTGATCCTGCTGAGCACGGTGATCGATTATTTCGTTGCGCAGAAAATGGCGCATACAACAGCGCAATCCCGCCGACGGCAGCTGCTGTCTGTCTCTCTGGCCGCCAATCTGGGCATGCTGGCCATCTTCAAATACCTTGGTTTCTTCGTGGAAAGCTTTGCCGCGATGCTTGCAGCCCTGGGGTATCAGGCGGACCCGTTCACCCTGTCCATTGTGCTGCCGGTGGGGATCTCTTTTTACACGTTCCAGACGCTCAGCTACACGATTGATGTGTACCGCCGGGACATGGAGCCGACAGATGACTTTCTGGATTTCGCCCTCTTTGTCGCCTTCTTTCCGCAGCTGGTTGCCGGACCGATTGAACGGGCCCGAAACCTGTTGCCCAACATCGCCAGCCCGCGCCGGCTGTCCTGGGAAGATCTGGGCCGGGGCAGCGTGCTCTGCCTCACAGGGCTGATCAAAAAGATCGTCATCGCCGACGGGATCGCACCGTCAGTCAATGCAATCTATGCCGCTCCGGATCCGTCGGGGCTCGATATCGTTCTGGCCACCTGGCTCTTTGCCATCCAGATCTACTGTGATTTCTCGGGCTATACCGATATTGCGCGCGGAGTTGCCAAGATCCTCGGCTTTCGTCTGATGCGTAACTTTGCCCAGCCCTATTTCGCGGTCGACCCGCAGGAGTTCTGGCGCCGCTGGCACATCAGCCTTTCCACCTGGCTGCGCGACTATCTTTATATCTCTCTGGGCGGCAACCGGGGCGGCTCCTGGAGGACCTGGCGCAATCTGATGGCCACAATGACCCTCGGCGGTCTGTGGCATGGTGCGGCCTGGAATTTCATTCTCTGGGGCCTCTATCAGGGGGGGCTGCTGGCGCTCCACAGGGCCCTGGCCGGGCGGCACGGCGCGGTCGGTGAAGGCATGCGGCGCTCGGCAGCCGGCTGGCTCTGGCAGGTGCTGAAGATCGCGGTGTTTTTCCAGATTGTCTGCTATGGATGGCTGCTGTTCCGGGCACAGTCCTTTGCACAGATCACCGAATTCACGCGTCGCATGTTCTCTTTTGCGCAGAGTGATTACCTTTCAGTATCAATGCCTTCTGTGCCCCTGGCTGCCCTGCTGGGGATCCTGTGGCTGCTGCTGTGGGATCTGCTGACGGAGGTGACCGGCAATGTCCGGTTCTACCGGCACTGGCCGGTGCCCGTGCGCGCCGGCCTTTATGCCGGTATGATTTATCTGCTGGCCTTCGGCGCCACCACGAGCACGTCCGCCTTTATCTATTTCCAGTTCTGAAGGGGAAGACAGGATGAAACAGACACTCCGGATGGCCGGTCTGATCGCAGCACTGCTGGTGCTGCTCGATGTGGCGGTTGCCGGTGTGCTGATGGTTGCGGGGAATGCCGGGGGGAAAGGTGCCGCTCTGGTGCGCTACTTTGAATACGGGCGCAGCGTGCCGGGCAAACTGGACCGCTGGATCGCCGCCCCCGGGCTGCGTGACAATCTTTTTGACGTGGCCTGGATCCCCGACACGCTCGCCGCCTCGCAGGAGGCTTTTGCTGCAGAGGGTGTCACCGGCACACCGGTTGTCCGCGCCTATGGCATGTCCTTTGCCGATCAGATTCTCAGTGCGGCCGCAGCGCTCGAGCCTTCACTGACCATCGATATGCATGGCGGGCCTGCCGCGCCGCCCAATTTTTCCTATGAGATGTTTCTGCAGGACCGGCCAAACCGGCGCGCGGGGGATATTGTCGTTTTCGGCATTCTGTCTTCCTCCACCCCTGCGATGGCGGCCCTGAGCAACCGCACCTGGTCTTTCGAGCAACCCGCGCCCTTTACCTATCCGGTTTTTCTGCCGGCGGAGGGGGACGGGCTGCGCCGGATTGCACCGCTAGTACAGAGCGCTGACGGCGAACGGGCGCTGCGGAGCGATCCGGCCGCAGCAGAGGCCTGGGCGGCGCAGCTGGCCGGGCAGGACCGGCTTTATACCGCCGCCGCCTTTGCCTGGGACTGGCTGGATATTTCGCCCTTTGCCCGGCTGGTGCGGCGGTCCCTGGCGATCAGCGCTGTTGAACAGCGCGAAGCGGATCTGATTTCACCGGACAGTGATTTCCCGGCCTCTGAGGTGCTGCAGCGCATGATTGCAGGGTTTGTGCGGACCGCCCGGGAGGACAGCCAGATCCCGGTGGTGTTTCTGATCCAGTCCCGCAATCCGGCGGATCTGAACCTGTTCAGCCTGGCCGGCCCCGCAGTACAGCTGCCCGGGCTGCTTACACTGGTCACCGCCGATCATGTCAGCCCGCGCGATCCGGCGGCTTTTGTGGGCGACGGACACTATACCCGCGCCGCAAATGCGGTTTTTGCACAAGCGCTGCTGGACCAGCTGCGCAGCACCGGTGCCCTGAAATGAATATCGCGCTGGCCGGGCCGGACTTCTTTCGCTATGAGCGCGGCAGCAACGGACCCGGACCAGACCGGTCAGCAAGTGAGACCCGGACCACGTGAAACGGCTTTTTTCTGCATTGTCGGGAGAACGGATTACCGCGCGCGCCCTGCGCGGTTCCGGGCTGACACTGATCGGCTTTGGCGGCTCGAATATTCTGCGCCTTGTTTCCAACCTGATCCTGACACGTCTGCTGTTTCCGGAAGCGTTCGGCCTGATGGCACTGGTTCAGGTCTTTACCACCGGGCTGCAGATGTTTTCGGACATCGGTATCAACACCTCGATCATCCAGAGCAAACGCGGCGAGGACCCGGATTTCCTCAACACGGCCTGGACGCTTAAGATCATCCGCGGGTTTATTCTGTGGCTGTTTGCCTGCGCGCTGGCTCCCCTGGCCGCCTGGATCTACGATGAGCCGATGCTGCTGCTGCTGCTGCCGGTTGTGGGTTTCAACTCGGTGATCCGCGGCTTTGCCACCACAAAGATGACGGTGCTGCACCGGAACCTGAAACTGGGCCGCCAGACGTTCCTGTCACTTGGCACCCAGGCGATCGGCATCGTTATTATGACGGTTCTGGCCTGGTGGCTGGAGTCGGTCTGGGCGCTGGTAATCGGCGGTCTTGCGACCTCTGCCTTCAACGTGGTGCTGATGCATTATATTATGCCCGGGATGAGCAACCGCTTCCGCTTTGAGAAAGAGGCGTTCTGGGAAATCATCGGCTTTGGCAAATTTATTCTGCTGAGCACGCTCGCGACCTTTCTGATCAACCAGGGCGACCGGGCTATTCTGGGCGGCTATATCTCCATGGCAGAGCTGGGCATCTATAACATAGGCTTTTTCATGGGGACCGTTCCCTGGATCCTAAACAAGGCGATCAACAACAAGGTGCTCTTCCCGCTCTACCGGCTGCGCCCGCCCAATCAGAGCACCGTGAACCGTGACAAGATTTTCCGGGCGCGGCGGATTTTCACGCTGGCGACCCTCTCGGCCAGTGCCTTTATGGCCTTCTTTGGCAATGAGGTGATCACTCTGCTTTATGATGACCGCTATCTGCTGGCCGGTCCCATGGTGATCCTCTTCAGCCTTGTGATTGTTCCGTCGATTGTGATCGATGGCTACAACGGGGTGCTGCTGGCCAGCGGGGATTCAAAGCGGTTCTTTGTACTGCAGGCCTCGACGGCGGTCCTGCAGGTCGCCTGTCTGCTGATCGGCATCCAGACCCTGGGGCTGCTGGGGGCGATCTGTGCCATCGGTATGGCGGCGCTGATAACCTATCCGCTGCGCATCAGATATACGCGGCTCTATAATGCCTGGGACGCCCGGGGCGATGCGGTACTGATGACGCTGGGGCTGGGGCTGAACGGATTTGCCTGCTGGTGGCACCGGGATCTGCTGATGGCTCTCAGCCTCTGAGCAGCGGAGTCATTTGTATTCAATCAGCCTGCGCGGACCGCCTGTCAGGCGCCGTTTCCCATAGGCCAGCACACCCAGAGCCTCGGGAATTTTTGCAAGGGTCAGAAAGAAGGCCTGTGGCCAGTCCCCGCTCCGCCGCGCCAGCCGCATTACCTGCAGCGGCCACAGCAGCAGTACCGCCAGTCCCCAGGGCGAGAACAGCGCCAGCATCACAGCAGCCCCCGGTATGCCAAACCCCCAGAGAAGGGCGCGCCGGGTCTGTGCCACGTTGTGCCGTTCCGGACCGCGCCCGTGCATCGCCGCCCCTTCGGCATAGGCATGGCCCGCACGCCGGGCGCGCTGCCACCACTGTCCGAGCCGCGTGATATCCGCATCATGCAGGGTCATTTCCACGGCGATGCGGTGCACCTCCCAGCCCTGACGGCGCAGCCGCAGGCACAGTTCCGGCTCTTCGCCGGCGATCAGACCTGCATCATACCCCCCCACGGCCTCCAGTGCCTGCCAGCGCATCATGGCATCTCCGCCGCAGGCCCGCGCGGGCCCGCAGGGGGTATCCCATTCAATGTCGATCAGACGGTTGTAAACAGAGGCACCGGGGAACCGTTCCCGGCGGCGGCCGCAGACAACAGCAGCCCTTTCATGGGCCTCCAGAAAGGCCTGTGCCGCCGCCAGCCAGTCTGGCCGGACCTCGCAGTCACCATCGACAAACTGCACAAAACGCGGCGGGGTGCCGGTGGCCAGATGCGCGATGCCTGCGTTGCGGGCGCGCGCGGCGGTAAAGGGGGTGTCCATAGGCAGTGTCACGACCTCCGCGCCCCGGGCGCGTGCCGCCTCAACACTGCCATCGCGGGAACCGGAATCCACATAAACGACCCGGCGGCCCTGCCCCAGCAGGCTGTCCAGACAGCGCAGCAGGCGTTCGCCTTCGTTCCGGCCGATGACAACGGCACCCACATCCGCAGAGGTCTGCATGTCAGTTCTCCGGCACGTCGGAAATCTTCGACATGACCCCCCGGCGGGCATAGCCGGGGCGGGCGGGGGGCTGGTCGGTCCGGGGGGGGCGGTGTTTTTGCACCGCCCGGCGGTCATCCGGATCCGCGGTGGTTTCCTCAGCGGCAACGCTGTGGGGCGCGCGGTACTCCAGCCGTCCGATCAGCGCCCCCGCGATCAGGGCGGTCAGGGTCGTATTGCCCGAGTTCGGGATCAGATCCACGAGGTTTGCAGCCAGCAACAGTGCGAGTACAGAGGTCGCCAGATCCGGCGGATCACCCCGCCTGCGCAGAGCAAGAATGATGATCGGTATGCTCAGCACCCCAAAGCGCATCAGGTACTGTGCCCAGCCCCCGACCCCCAGAATGATCACCCATGCACCGTCCGTGGTCGATACATCGCGTCCCTGGTCGTCAAAGACCCGCGAGCGGGACCACCCGCCCCAGCCGAACAGTGGCCGCTCGCGCGCTTTTTCCAGCAGGATGTCCTCGTTGTCGAAGCGGTACGCCAGAGAGCCGGCCCGGGCCGCGTCGAAATCCCGTGCGATCTCGACGATCCTGCCCACCGGGACGAGATCGGCACTGCGCAGCATCGGGTAGAGCAGCACGACCCCCGCGATACAGGCCGCACAGATCAGCTGCAGGCGGGGTTTGAGCAAAAACACGGCCGGCGCCAGCAGAATGAAGATCACAAGTGCGCCAAGCGAATTGATCAGCACCAGCGTGATCATGAGCCAGCACGCGACGGCCATCCAGATCAGCCTGCGGTTGCGGTCTGCGATACGCATGTATCCGACGGCCGCCAGCGCGCACATCGCCAGGACAATCGCAAGCACCAGGCCATGTGACAGGAACACGGTCGGCCGCCATCCGCCACCGCGCACCCCCTGCAGCCAGTTCTGGGTCTGAAACCCGTAGACCATGAGGTTCAGCCGCGGCGAAATCCGCACTTCCAGCAGCGCAGGCAGGGAATAGAGCACCCCTGCGATACACAGGATGCGCAGAAAGGTTGCATGGGTATCAGGATGACCCAGAAACTTGCGCGCCACCAGCAGCGGCAGGAGCATGACAATCCCCTGCAGCGCATTGGACAGCCCGTCATAGATCTGCATCCGGCGCAGAACGCGTGGCCCGTAGAACTGCGGATCTCCGTTCGTCAGGACGGTCATGAAGATGCCGATGAAGAACAGGGCGATCAGGCCCAGGATGATTTTGGAGCGGGGCAGCCAGCCGGGCAGCACATGATCCATGTTCAGACCCCGCGCTCCGGTTCCGTGCGTGGCCCCCGGCAGACGGTTTGAGGTTTTGCTGACCATGACCATCAGCAGCACAATCGCCGTCACCACCGGCAGCGATCCCTTGTTGATCGGGGGCAGCATGGGCAGGTCAACGCCGGTCCGGCCCGGCAGCAGCAGCATGGCGCCCAGCAGAGAACAGATCAGAGCCGTTGCCACCGGCAGTGTCCGGAACAGAACAAGCATGACAAGCGGCCATGAAAACAGGACAGCATAGGCGACCATACTTATATGCCCTTGGTCATTTTCGCCCCGGGCGTGCCACCCCGCCGGGTACGCAGGGCCTGAAGGAACAGTCCGGGCAGGATTTTCAGGCAGGCCCCGTAACGCCGGGCCAGCCGGCCGGGATTGCCGGCCAGCCGCCACAGCCATTCCGCGGCCAGCAGCCGGAACAGGCGCGGTGCCCTGGTCTGGGCGCCGGAAATGAAATCCAGCCCGGCGCCGATGGAAAGCGCACCCATCTGCGGGATCTGTTCCTGAAGCCGTGCGGCGAGGATTTCCTGTTTCGGCGCCCCGAGGGCCAGAAAGCACAGCCGCGCGCCCGAGGCCCTGAGCGCTGCGATCTGCGCGCCGGCCTCTTCGCCGAGCGGATCAAACCCCATCGGCGGGGCAATCCGCGCCACGACCTGCAGCCCCGGAAAGCGCTGTTCCAGCGCCGCCGCTGCCTGATCGAGCGATGTCTGCGTTGCCCCCAGAAAAGCCACGGGCGTGCCGGTCTGTGCCGCGATCTCCGCCAGGGGTTCGATCAGTTCCGAGCCGGGCACCAGACGCACGTCCTGCCCCGCAAGACGCGACAGCCAGACGATCGGATTGCCATCCGCGGTAATATGGGTGTGACGGCGGTATGCCCGCAGAAAATCAGCATTTTCCCGGATTTTGACCACATGATCGAGGTTCAGCGTCGCCACCGAGAATCCGCGGCGTTCTGTCATGGCCGCACGCAGGTCACGCAGCAGGTCTTCCCGGGAAGCTGCCGTGACATGAAGCCCGCACGCGGTGTCACCCGCGGGACCCTGTGTTCGCGCCCAGTCCATCATTACCATACCTGACCTGCTTTGTGCTGTCCCGCGTCCATAGCATGCAAGGAAGCGATGAGGCAATTCATGCCAGGGCACCGGTAAACACGCGGTTGCCCGGACCCTGCGTACGGTCGTCCAGGGCGATTTTAAGCGTCTGCCGGGATGATCCGGCCCTGACGAATATCCACAGGATCCTTCCTCCCTTCCGTTCAGCAACCGCCGTGTCCCGCACGGCTGCAGGAGTTCAAAAATGGCGCTTATCACTGATGCGACCGAGACATGGTCTGCCCCCGTTACCCTGGCAAATGACGAAATCTGGCAGGCCCGCTGGGGCAGTACATTCGTGTCCACCACCAGTTCACCTGCTGCGAATGACGGTTTTTCCCTGACCCAGGGCCAGGGGGTACTGATCCGCGCCGGTCTGCAGGTGCGCTACCGTAAAGAAGGCTCGACCGATGCTCTGATTGTGCGTGAGGTCGTATGATGCAACGCCAGTTTGTACTGGCCGGGCTCAATGTGCTGGGGGGACGGCCGGGTGGCGTCAGAACACCTTTCACGCCCCCGTCCTTCAGTCTTACAGCGCTCCAGTTGCCCGCAGGCCAGTTGCAGGGCGGCCAGACGGCTCAGGCAGACCTGACCGGTCTGGTGGTTTTCATGTCCCTGTCGAACTATGTTTCGACCGCCGGGACAATCAGTTCGGTTGACTACCAGATCAACGGGACAGCCGCGCCGACAGATACTGTGTTGTCCGAAGGGGATGTTCTGCGTTTTGTGGTGACGGATTCTGCGGGCAATACGCAGAGCTTCTCTTTGCCGGATGTGACCGCTGCAGTGATTGCAGCCCCGGTCGCCGCCGGTGCTGTGGCCGATCAGCTTTATGTTACCGATGACCCTGTTACCGGTCCGGACGTGGCCGCGGATTTCACGGGCGACGCGGTTCTTTATGCGCTGGCACCCTCCTCCGGCGCGCTGCCGGCCGGTCTGTCGCTGACCTCCGCGGGGCTGATTACGGGCACGCCCACAGCCCCCGGCGGACCGGTGACGGTCATCGTGCGCGGCACCAATGCCGGTGGTTTTGCCGACAGTGCCTTTGAGATCACGGTTGCCGCCTATGAAATCACCGCCACCCTGCCGCCGGCCAGCTCACCTCTTTATGAGGGGCAGTCCATCTCGGACATGAGCGGCTATGCGGCGATGACGGATGTGGCAAATTTTTCGGTCAATGCCGGTGATCTCGTCTCGGCGGTGGCCAGCGTAACCGGGGATGCCCTCTCGGACACGGCGCCCCTGACCGCCGGTGACCAGGCGGGGTTCTCTGTTATGGTGACCGGCACTGCCGGCAGCCCGGTCAGTTTTTCCACTGCGCTGCAGACGGTCGAACCCGTCCTGACGATAACCGACAGCGGCACCTCTCAGGCGGTACTGACGCTCAGCGCGCTGCCTGATGACAGTGTGCCTGTGCCTGCGACAACGATTGAGATCGACGGGGTGATCCACACCCTGCCCGCAGGGACAACCTGCGGTGATCTGCGCAGCAGCGCGGTTCAGATGGAACGGGACAGTCCGGTGCTGACATCCACCGGGGATCCGGCAGCCTTTGCAGAGGGCGATGTGCTGACCCTGGCCGATACCATCTGGCTGAGCACCGATATGCTGTCCTTCAGCGTTGTGGTCTCAAACAGCGGCGGCGTGGTGCAGAGCGGCACAGACCGCAGCTATACCGTCACTGCCACAGACGTGGCCGACGGCACACTGAGCCTGCGCGAGGTTGCAAACAACGGCACAACCAGTTTTGACGGAGAGACCTCTGCCGCCACCGCCGCGGCCACAGGCATCAGCTTTGCCACCCTCTTTGGCAGCGGCGAGGCGGGTGTGGTGGTCATGCCGGGCACCGCCGATACCATCTGCTATACGGAAACCACCGGCGCTGCGGCCATCACGGTCTGCGGCGATGGTGATCCGGTCGGAACCATCCATGACACGGTGAACGACGTCTATCTGACCGCGCCCAACACGGCGAACCGGGCGACCTACCGGGTAAACGGCAACAGGGCGTATTTCTCGAAATCCGCCGGCGCACAGTATTACGTCAGCACCGCCCCGGTCGATCTGTCCGGCAGCGACAGGGCCTCTGCCCTGATTGCGCTGGAACGGCCCGGCAGCGACACCACGTTCCGCTATATTGCGGGGCTGGGGAACAACAACACGTCGGGGGGCGTGAATTTCTCCAAATCATCCACCGCGCGCCGCTATCTGGCCTATCACCGTGGCGCAGGTGTCGGGAGTGCCATTGCCGCAGCCACCGGCAGCAGCCCCGGCAGCAGCAGCGGGTCCCTGCCGAACGTTGCCGCAAACGACGTGCTGCGCATGCAGTCGGATATCTCAGCCGATGCCGTCACCATATGGGCGAACGGGGTCGAATACGAAACCGACAGCAGGAACGCGGGGTCCGGCAATCTTGCCAGTGCCAACATCAATTTTCTGTCCAACCCGTCCTCTGCATCAAACGGGTACCGGGACAATGTCTACGGCTACGTGCTGATCAACCGGCATCTGACCGCACAGGAAGCAACGGCCCTTGAGGCCGGAATGCAAGACCAGATCGGCGGAGCGTAAGCATGTCCTCAACAGTCGCAATTCAGGGCGGGGCACTCGTGCAGAGCCCCAGCGTTCAGATCTCCACCGGCAGCTTCACCCGCTCGTTTCCGCAGTGGGGCAGCGGCGCATCGCTCAGCATCATCGTGGAGCAGACCGAGAATGCCGCCGCCGGCGAAGGTGTGTTCTTTCGCGCCCTTGTGAACGGGTTCGACCAGGGCGCGCCGCAGGCCGGGCAGGAATATGACGGGCGGGAGCATGAAATCTACTACGTCTGGGATTTTGGCCGCGATCACACCTTTGATCGTCTGGTCAATGTCCTGCCGGAATGGCGCAACGGGCGGGTAGCATATGGCCCTTTTGTCTCCACCTGTTTCAATGATCCGGGCACCTATACAGTGTCCTGTACCGCCATCGACCGCAGCGGCGGCAGCACCACGTCATCTGTGCAGGTGACTGTGAATGACCCTGCGCTGCTCTATCCGGGCACGCAGACCGTCTGTCTGGCCCATGACGGTGATTTTTCCGGCAAACCCGCAGGGGCTGCTGAGGCCACCAGCCTGACCCAGGCGCTGAACGCCATGAGAGTCCTGGACACCCAGAGCCTCAAGGGCCGCATTCTGTTCAAGGGCGGCGGCACCTATGACTACTCCGGCGGTAACATCCGGGTTGATCCGTCCTATTCAAATTTCGTCTGGGAGACCTGGGGGACGGGGCGCGCGACGTTCAATGTGCTGCCTGCATCAGGTCTGAACGACGGGGTGGCGCTGATCACCTTCTCCAATTCGCTGCGTCTGATCGGTGGCTCTGCCCTGATCCGGGGCATTGATTTCACCGGGCCCTGGGACAGCAGGCTGGAAAGCGGCAAGCGTCATACGGCCGTGTTCCTGAGCACCGGCAGCCGCGGCCTGCGCCTGACCCTGAATGACTGTACCTCGGACGGGATGCAGGGCCTGCAGTCAGGGGGCAACATCGGCTCGGGCACCAGCAACACCAGCGTTACCATTTTTGACTGCCGCTCGACGAACAACCAGGATTTCTCCTTCTACTCCCCCTCCGATATGTACAGTTTTTCGCTGGTAGGCTGCATCTCTGATCAGGACGTGCAGGCCCGGCAGGGCGGCGGGGCCAAGCAGTCACCGTGGAAAAACGACCATACCGGCGTGCGTATCCAGAAGACCGGCTATACCTACTTTGACGCGCTGGAGATTTTTGCCCGCAACGGCTGGGGCAATGCACAGCCGGTGCCCGAGAACCAGCCCTGCATCCGCTATCATTCCAATGTGCCGGGCAGCAAGGCGAGCATGAACCGGCTGTCCTGTGAGGGTGGCAATGACATCATCACGGGCGGCGATGCGACCAGCGCAGGCGTCCTGCGCCCGGTCAACTGGATTATCGACAAGGCTGTTCTGGTGGGGTCATCAAGGACTGGCGGCGGGGCGATCGGGAATGCTCTGGGCGGCACCACGATCCGCAATGTGCTGGCGATCCTGCCAAACGTGCCTTCGATCAACCGGCCCAATTACGGTTTTGGCGGTGCACCCGGCGCGGGGGATACGAACGGGGATGATAACCTTGCCCAGCGTGTCGCGTGGTACAGCAACACGGTTATGTTCCTTGCTGACGACACCAACCTCAATGGAAATGAACCAAATTTCATCACCAGCGGTGCCTCGACGCTCTGGACAAATGAGATCGAGGAAAACAACCTCTTCGTGGCGCCTCTCAGCACGCACTTGCGGCTGTCGGACAATGCTGAACTGACAGACTTTGACGGGTCCACACTCTGGGCACCGCGCTGGCTGGGGCATAAATACGACTTCCTGCAAGCCGGTACGATACCGCAGACACAACTGACCATGGATGCAACCTTTGCAACACCGGCCGATACCGTCAAAGACATGACGCCGGCGACCAGCGTCCGGACTGCAACAGCGGGGCTGGTGGCTTTTGACGACATCCGGGGCAGACCGCGCTATGATGGCGTCTCCAGGCTGATCACCGGGGCTGCCGAAGGGGCCGCTGAGCCTGCTGACTGAGCGACTGCTTTACTCCGGGCATGCGGTTCGCCAGGGTGGCCACGCCGTCCTGGTGACGATTCCGAAAAGCGCTCTCTGCCAATGTCCAAGACCCCTCCACCTCTCCGCATCGCCTATCTGACGGGCGAATATCCGGCTGTTTCGCATACCTTCATTCTGCGCGAGGTCGAGGCCCTGCGGGCGCTGGGTCTTGATGTGCACACCTGCGCGGTGCGCCGCACCGGGCCCGAACACCACCGCGGCCCCGCCGAGCAGGAAGCCGCGCGCACTACCTTTTATGTGCTGGCCGCGTCGCGCAACCCGCTGACCCTGCTGGCCGCTCAGCTGGCGGCCATCACAAGCCCCCGGCAGTATTTCGGAGCACTTGCCCTGGCCTGGCGGACAGCCGCCCCGGGTTGGCGCGCCCTGCTCTACCAGCTCTTTTATTTCGCCGAGGCAACGGTACTGGCCCGCCACGTAAAGGCGCGCGGGATCACCCGTCTGCACAACCATTTTGCAGCTGCCTCCGCCACGGTGACCATGCTGACATCGCAGCTGACCGGGATCCCGTTCAGTTTTACACTGCATGGCCCCGCAGATCTGCAGGAACCAGCCCGCTGGCGTCTTGATGAAAAAATCGCCCAGGCGGATTTTGTCGCCTGTATCAGTCACTACGCCCGCAGTCAGGCTATGCTTCACTCGGATCCCGCGCACTGGGACAGACTCAGGATCATCCACTGCGGTGTGACCCCGGCGCTCTATGCTGACCGGACCGGTGCCACGGCGGAGGCCCCCGCCACCCGGCTGATCTTTGTGGGGCGTCTGGCAGCGGTCAAGGGTCTGCGGGTTCTGATCGATGCGCTGGCGCTGGCGCGCCGTACGGTGCCGGATATGACCCTGACGCTGGTCGGGGACGGCGGCGAACGTGCCGCCCTGGAACAGGCCGCGGCCCCGCTGGGAGATGCGGTGCGCTTCACCGGCTATCAGTCCCAGAGCGAGGTTGCAGATCTGCTGGCCGCCTCTGATGCGCTGGTGCTGCCCAGTTTTGCCGAAGGGGTGCCCGTGGTGCTGATGGAGGCCATGGCCAGCGGCAAGCCTGTGATCGCCACACGGATCACCGGGGTTCCGGAACTGGTAGAGGACGGGGAGAGCGGGTTTCTCGTCGCGCCGGGGGATACACAGGCGCTGGCCGATGCGCTGGTCCGCCTGCATGAAAACCGCGATCAGGCCCCGGTCATGGGGGCGGCGGGGCGGCGCAGGGTGTCCGCGGAATTTGACATCGCACAGGAAGCGGCCCGGCTGGCAAAGCTGTTCCGCGGCACCGCCGGCGACGGCCCGCGGCCCTCAGCCTGAGGCAACCCGGTTCTGCGCCAGGCTGATCACCCGGTCGAGGCGGTCTGCATCGGCGACATACCCCTCCGGCCCACGCGGGACGACCAGCGTTGCCATGTGCAGATCCAGACCAGCCAGGTAGTCCGCATAGACCGTGTTGAAACGGTCCGCCGGGTTCAGCGTGACCAGCAGTGCCCCGGGCCGGGCCGCAAACAGCGCATGTGCCAGGTGGCTGCCTTCCATCGAGATCACAACAGAGGCCCCCGCCAGGGCCCGCAGCAGGACGGGCAGCGGATCGGTTGATGCACAGATGGCAAAGCCACGGGCGGCAAAACGGGCGGCCAGCGCATCCTCATTCGCCAGCACCCGGGCCACGCCGGAATGACCGCGGCGGATAAAGACCCCCTGATCTGCGCCGGTGTCCGGGACCGCTGCCTGCAGCCGTTTGCGCAGCTGGCGCTGCCGGTCCTGACGGTGCGCATTCTGCCCGATGTCGCTGGCAAAGGACATCCGGCGGAAGAACATATGACGCGCCGGGACCGCCGGCAGACCCAGCAGATCAAGGTAAGCCCGGGTATGCGGCCAGGCCGGATTGTCCGGCAGATAGAGCGTCTCGTCCTCCCGGCACAGCAGGGCGGTGGGCAGCGCGTCACTCAGCCAGTGGCCAAAGTATTTCATCCCGATGACCGGCAGGGCAAAGAACCCGCGGTCGCGCCGGAGCACGGGCCCGCGCAGCAGTGCGGCCATATCCGGACGCCCGTGCTGATGAAACCCGCGGGACAGGGTGTAGAACCCGCGCGGCGTGGCCAGCACATCGGCTATTTCAAAGCGTTCGGTGGCGCGGTGTGTGCGCAGACCGCCGGCCACACGTGCCTGTTCGGCGGCGGCGGTGGTTTCAGACTGAAACGCGGTGATGGTGTCCCAGTCGTCCTGCAGCATTGTCACCGGCGGCATCGGCGAGCTGTCTGCAGGACACAGTGTTTCGCGGGACAGCACCAGATCCTGCAGCGCAGGCTGCCGGCCAAGGCTTCTGAACAGTTTGCCGGTGACAGGATATGCCCGCGCCAGCACCGTCACGGTTGCGAGAGGTCTGCCCGTGCCCCAAAGAGCGGCGCGCGCGCAGCCTCGATTTCCGCCACTGCCCGTGCCTTTCCCACCCGCAGGGCGCGGCGCTGATAGGCACGGATAAAGGCCCGCAACTCAGGATCATCAAGCTGGCGGTCGCGGCGGATCCAGGCACCCAGATACCCCTGCAGCATCGCCAGCCCACCCAGTACAAAGGGTGGTTCGCGCATACGAAAGATACAGGTGGCCAGATAGAACAGTGGATCGGATCCCATGAACCACTGGCCAAACCCGTGCCGGCGGCGCCCGGTGTAGATCGACGTCTGGCTGGAGCCCATCGGGCGCAGATGCTCGAACCGCAGATCCTCTGCGTCCCAGCTGACCGCACGCCAGCCCAGGGCGCGCGCCTTGTGGCAGTCAATCGCATCCCACATCACTTCGTGCACATATCCCCCGATGTCCTCGAAACAGGACTGCCGGTAGAATTTGGTCATGCCCACGGACATCTCGTCGCCGCGCCGTTCCGACACCAGCGTATCGCCCTGGCGGGTATAGGGTTTGCCCGAACAGGTGCCGATACGCGGATCCTCTTCCATCCGCTGCATCAGGATCTCAAAATACCGCGGCGGCAGTTCCAGATCGAGGTCGAGCTTGCATGAATAGGTATAGTCCGCCGGATTGATCGTTCCGTACCCGGCATAAAAGGCCTCGATCACACCGGGGCCGACCGCCCGGTGTCCCCGGTCCGGTTTCGGCACCACCCGGATCCAGTCATGCCGGGCGGCATATTCTGCCAGGATCTCAGGTGTATCATCCGTGGAGCCATCATCGACGATCACCCAGAGCGCCGGCGGGACCGACTGCGCGATGACACTGTCGAGTGTCCGGCGCATATAGCCGGCCTCATTTCGGCAGGGCGAGATCAGAACATACCGCCGCGGGTCTGCAGTCATGTGCCCGTTCCCCCTTTGATGATGCGCTCCTGATGGCCTGGGTACCAGGTTTCCAGCGTCTCCGGGGTCATCGCGAACACCTGGGCTGCCTCACGCCAGGCCCGGCAGGATCCACGGGTCTGGGGCAGGCTGAAACGGCGCATCAGCAGGTCCTTGATCACGTCGGACACCACACGATGCGCCATCCGGCGCCGGTAGGCCTGCCGGGCCCAGACCTGATCAGATGCATGGCGACGCAGCAGCACCGCCTGGTTGAGCGACCACAGATGCGCCACCTGGCCACGGTTCAACCGGCCCGCGGCACTGACATAGTGATGCAGGCGGGCCGCATTCGCCGTCAGCAGTATCCCCTGCCGGGACACCCGGTAGCTGCCGTCCAGATCCTCGCCCGGGCAGTAATAGCGCAGACAGGGATCAAACTGCTCTGCGGTGACCGCGGCCCGACGGTAGGTCATGCGGAACCCGCCGAAAAGCGCGACAGGAGCCGCATCGAGGCCCTGAAGTTCCGCCGGCACAGGGCCTTCACGAAAGATCCTGTCGTACGGAATGAAGACTTCTTTCTTGCCCATCATCAGCAGCACACGGAAAACCCAGCGCAGCAGTGCGGACTTTTCGCGCACGCCGGATACATCCGCTGTATCCGTCCGCCGCGCGCCCTGCTGTGCCACGCCGGGCATCTCAGCGGTTTCGCTGGCCTGCACGCCGGCCACTGCCTGCGCGGTATCGGCCTCGTAGAGGCGCATGATTTCCTCTGCACAGTCCGGGTGCATAAAGGAATCGTCGTCGATCATGAAAAAGATATCCGCCTGCCCCAGCGCAATTGCCTGATTGCGCTGTACGGTCAGCGACGGGGCAGCACCCTGTTCGCAGACAAACCGTATCTGCGGATGATCCGCCACGATCTCCTGCAGCGTCCGGGCGTGATCCGCCCAGTCCGCGCTGGAATCCACGACGATGATTTCCACCGGCGGCCGGGTCTGCGCCAGCGCCAGCCGCACGCAGGTCTGCAGCGGCTCTGCCCGGTCCTTGGTCGCGATCAGAAGCCCCCAGCTCAGCTGTGTCATAATGCGCGGCACGTCCCGGTATCGGGCACAGGATGCGGGGACCGGATCACAATATCACTTACCTTAAACAGTCAGATTTCTGCCGCGCTATCTTTCCTGTATTCCGGTCTGTGTTTCAACAGCAATTCAGGGCGGTCCTCAGGTGAGACCGCGAATACCCGTTGCTGTGGTCCCTGACGCCCAGATACGCGTCACCCGCAGCGGAAAGACCTGACCAGGCGTAACCACCACATCGCTGTCAGACCCGTCTGCGGAAGTCACACGTACCGTGCCGGGGGTGGCGGCACTGATACCTGTGGTCACCCAGGGCAGGTCGGAGACATCACTGGGGGTGACCTCAAAAATACCTGTTGCCGGTGAGCTGGGATTCGCGTGAAATTTTGGATGCCCGTCTTTGATCATGCCCGTATCTCCTTTGCGGCGCGTTCCGGTGCGCTTCAGGCACAGGCTTAGCGGCAAAAAGTTTTGGGGATCTGAAAGTGGCGTACGCTGCATCCGGTCATACGGCAACGTCCCAGGTGGACGGATCGGGTTTTTTGTGGTGGATACTGGCGCGCCCGGAAGGCACGGGCATATCAAACCGGTTTTCACAGAGCAGGCCATGGCAAAAATCGCTGTTATCATCGTGAACTACAATGCCGCTGATCTGGTGCTGGAGGGAATCCGCAGTGTGCTGGACCGCCAGCCCGATGGCCATGATGTGCATATCCACCTGATCGACAATGCCTCGCCCGCGCAGGACGGCCCCCGGCTGGCCCGGGCCATTGCCGAAAACGGCTGGCAGGATCAGGTGACGCTGCGCGCCGAGCAGGAAAACCACGGGTTCGGCCGCGGTAACAATCTGGCACTGCAGGCGCTTGCCGGGGTCGCGGACCGCCCCGATTTCGTCTTTCTGCTGAACCCGGATGCGCATCTGAAACCCGATACGCTGGCCGTTCTGGCAGACTTCATGGACAGCCACCCGCGGGCCGCGATGCTGGGCACCCGCGCCTTCAACCCGGACACTCCCGAGCCGGTCACCGCAGCCTTCCGCTTTCCGGGCATCTGCAGCACCTTTGCCGCCGCCCTCAATTTCGGCCCGGTCGCCCGTCTGCTGGCACACCATCAGGTCAGCCTCGGCGGCAGGCTGAGCACACAGCCCGTGGACTGGGTCTCGGGCGCGGCGGTGCTGGCGCGCTTTGAGGTCTGGGAAGACCTGGGGTTCTTCGATCCGGCCTATTTTCTCTATTACGAAGAGGTCGACCTGATGCTGCGCACGCAGCGCGCCGGCTGGGAATGCTGGCATGTGGCCGAGGCAGAGATCGTGCATGTGGAGGGGGCTTCGACGGATGTGAAGGGCGCGCATAACGGTCCCCGGCGGCGCCCGGCCTACTGGTACCATTCCTGGCAGTACTATTTCCGCACCAACTACGGGCGGGCCTATGCGCTCGGCGTGGCAGCGGCCTGGATCACCGGGGCCGCGCTGAACCATGTGCTGGCAAGGATGCGCGGGCAGACCCCGGCCGCCCCCCAAAGGTTCTTCCGCGACTTCGGGGCCCATGCCCTGCGCCCACTGCTGGGGCTGGCGCCAAAATCCTGACGCCCGCGGCACCCGATCTTGCGTCCCCCCGGGCCGCCCCCTAGGGTCGCAGCATGTTTACCGGTCCAGCCAGGAAAGGCCCGTTCTGTGCAAAAACGTTATATTCTGTGGACCGGCGGGTGGGATTCCACCTTTTGCGTCATTCAGGCCCTGCGCACCAGCGATGAAGTGGTGCAGCCGATCTATCTGGTCGACCCGCACCGGCCCTCGACCGCGACTGAATTGCAGACCATCGAGCAAATGCAGGCCATGATTGTCGAACAGTTCCCGGATGCAGCGGACCGGTTGCTGCCGCTGAAGATCGACCCGATCCGTCATCAGGACACCGCCCCGGTGCTGAAAGAGAGCCTTGAAGCGGTCCGCAAAATCATCCACCTGGGCGATCAGTACCCCTGGATCGCCCAGTATCTCAACGACCACGACCTCACCGGTGTCGATCTTGCGGTGGAGGCACGGGGCCGGATCAGAGAGCTGCTGCAGGACTATATCGCCGGCGATATCATCGATCCGGCCCACCGTGGCACGGATGTGTGGAACCTGTTCGGGCGCTACAGGTTCCCGATTATACATCTGTCCAAATGGGACAGCCTTGAAATCGCGAAGGAAGCAGGATTTCTCGACATCCTGAACATCAGCTGGTTCTGCCACACCCCGCTGATGGGCCGGCCCTGCGGGACCTGCAACCCCTGCAAGGACGCAACAAAGAAAGGGTTCGGCTGGCGCATACCCTTCTGGACCAGATACCCCAGCCAGCTGCGCAACATGCTCAGAACGCTCTGGCGGAAACTGCGCGGCAGGGGCTGACGGGGCGCGCGGCTCAGAGGGCCTGCGCCACCGCGGCCCGCAGTTGCGGATACGACGAAATCCCGCCAAGCTGTGCGCCCGCCAGGCGCACGCCCATCGACTGATCCACCTCCATGGCCAGTTTCAGATGCGCCAGGGAATCCCATGCAGGCACGCTGTCCATAGTTGCCTGCTCCAGATCATGCGCCTCCTCCAGGCTGAACAGCCGCCGGAAGGTTGCCGCAAGCTGTGCCTCTGACTGAGGCGGCAGCGCCGCACCGGGAGCCGCCACCGGTGCGGCAGCGGGCAGAACCGGGGCCGCGGCGCGCGCCGGTGCTTTCGGGCGGGCTGGGGCAGATGCGGCGGCGGCGGCCGCCGCCGGCGGAGTGTCACCGACCGTAAAGTAGTCCGGCACCTCAAGCGCGCCCTGTCCTGCATCATGCACAAAAAGTCCGCCGGCACCCTGATCTGCCGCAACATCACGCGCCGTCATACCCGCCCGGGCAAAGACATCGCGGACCGGGGTGTTACGGGGCCCCTCGATGATCTGACCGATCAGTTCTGTGCCCCCCTTCTCTGCGATGCGGGCACTGGCCCAGGCCACGACAGCAGTCTCTACAGTGCGGCCCAGAATACGGCAGCTGAGCAGGAAACTGTCGACCCACCATGTCCCGTCGCCGCCCGTGGCCTGCACAGCGGCGTCATCGGGCCAGGCCGCCTTCATCGCACCATCCGGCCGCAGGACCAGCACCCCCATCAGCTCATAGGGGCTGTGGCGGTCGGCAATACCAACGGCAAAGACCTCGCCCCCTTCCTCCAGGATCGCCTGCACCGCACCGGCATCGTGGCGGCGCAGAGTACTGTTGAACTGGTTGGTTTTGACAAAGAGCTGCAGCACCCGTTTCTGATTGGCGGGCCCGTAGGGTTCAAAGGTCAGCTGCATTCCGAGATCGCGGTAGAAATCCGTGACATTCTCAAAAGACCGGCGTGCCACCTTCTCGCGCGCGCGCACTTTATACTGTGCCGAACGTTTCAGATCGGATCCGGTCAGTTCCAGGCTGTCGAGATAGGGATTGTCGAGCAGCCAGCGTTCCAGGTCCTCAGGGGCCGCCGGGAAATCCGGTACGATACAGTCGGGCAGGTTCCTGCGCACCTTTGCCCGCTCCACCGGGTTGTCGTCGATGAACATGGCATTGGCCGCCCCCAGCCCGACCTCGTCGAGCATATCGGCGATGCCGGTCGCTTTCTCGTTCCAGCTGATCCGGTGGGTGACCAGATCATCGGGGCGCAGGACCATCTCCGGGTGTTCAGCCATCATCTGCAGCGCCAGATCCTCGTCATTCTTGCTGGCCACCGCCAGTGCTGTGCCCCGCTGGTTCAGCGCCAGGAGCGCACGCTGGAACGCCGCATAGGCAGAACCGGGATAGGCACCACCGATGTCGAGCCCCTCCATACCGTCCTCGCCCAGCACCCCACCCCAGAGCGTATTGTCCAGATCCAGTACCAGAATACGCGCCGTCGCCCCGCGCAGCGCCAGCAGCCCGCCCAGCAGACGGCGGGCCAGATGATCAGAGAAATCCGCGCTGAACGGGACCCGGCCCATATGCCAGAACTGACCCGGATCCGCAGCGGTCCGGCCAACATCGGCCAGCATGGCGGCACCGTCCAGCAGGTGCACATCGGTCATGTCCTTCAGCGCCGCCGCGATCCGGTCATTGGCCGCGGCAATCAGCGCGGTCAGCCCCTGGTCACTGCGCCCGTCCGCCTGGCCGAGGCTGGAGCGGGTAAGTGCAAAGAGCGACAGGACGAACACTGGCCCCGTCAGCCGGTCCCGCGCGCTGCGGACAAGCTGCAGCAGGGGCGCCAGCGCCTCGTCCAGCCAGGCATCGCGGTCTTCCACGCGCAGGCTGAGCGGGGCGGTATATACCCCGCCCAGCAGATCCTCGGCCCGCTCCGCGATCAGCGTTGCGGTCAGCGGCCCTGACAGTGCCTCTTCCAGCGGGGACGTGCCTGCAGGCTGCAGCAGCATGGTCTGAGCCTGCCCGAAAGGCGGCACATATGTCTCTGTTATGAGACCAAACCGCTCTGACTGAGCTGTGACGCTCATCGCAAGATAGTCCAGATTGGCCGATCCCAGAAGCGCAACTGTACCCATATCGCGGGGGGCGCCGCGCATCGGCTCTTCCGGTTGCCGGGCAGCGCCCGTCTGTTTCGGGGGCACCTGCACCTCCGGGGCGGTCGCGGGCTGCGGCGCGCCAAAGATCTGAGCGGGGTTGCCCATGGCCGTGGCCCCGTCAGGCACATCCGTCAGCACCAGCGCATTGGCCCCGATTTTGGCATCACGTCCGACATAGACCGCCCCCGCAATGCAGGCCCCGGCCCCGATATCCGCCCCGGCCGCAATGATCGGCAGCTGGTCATTCTGCCCGGTCTGCGCCACACCAAGCGTGGTGTTCTGGCGGATCTGCGCGTCATCGCCGATCGCGCGGGCGCCGAGGCTCATGCCCGAGTGGTGCCAGATCCGCACCCGCCGCCCGAGCTTGACGGTGTACCACAGTGAAATGCCGCAGAACCATTCCACCAGCTTGAACAGGACGCGATAAAGCAGGGTTGCAGGCGCGCGGATGATCCTGGGCTGGCCCATCCGCCAGTTGCCGAACCGGTGTACAAAAACCGCCCAGAAACCCTGTTCGAAAAGCCGGCGCTCATGGGTCGCGAAGTCCTCGGCCACCAGGGCCCAGAAACCGATCCCTTCGGGGTTCTGATTGTGCCGGCCCCGCTCTGCGACAGGCGGGATTCCCATGGCGTCTTCTGCGGCGTGATAGGTGTCGGAGGCTGTGGTCATGGTTTTCTGGTCTCGTCAAACAGGGGGCGCAGCAGCCCCGGAACTTCTGAACTACACACAGATTAAGTCTGTATTACGACCCGCGCCTCTTTGCCCAAAGCAGCGCCGGGGTCGCGGAATCGCCGCCTGCATACGACAGATTTTCCGGGAAATCAGCCCCCGGGCGCCCGCAGGCCCTACCAGTGCCCCGCGCCCTGGCCCCGCCACATGCGCCAGCTGGCCCCCAGCCAGGCCACCAGATCCAGTACCAGCCCCAGCGCCAGCACAACCCGCCCCCGCAAACCGCGCCGCGGCCCGGCCTTCAGACGCTTGGTCAGCAGATCGAACGGCACATAGCCATACGGGCGCACCGGCAGATCCTCCTGCAGGATCCGGCGCAGCCAGCGCGGGTCCTCTGCGGCCTGCATCAGCATCCCGTGCGCAGCCTCTTCGGTCGGCGCATCACGCCTTATCCTGCGGAACAGAGCCGCATTCACCGCCGTCCCGACCACAATCCGGATCTGATGGCGGATCAGTTCCAGCGGGCTGCGAATGGATTCGTAGACATGAAATATCTCCGGGTCCCCGTCGATCCGGTCCGTATCCTCGGGGGCAGACAAAAGCTCTGTCAGGGTCATGGCGCGGATGAACCCGTCCTCTACCGGCAGACCCGCGGGCAGACCGATGCGTCGCGCCGTCTGCCCGCGCAACATAAAAAGCTGCCCGCAGATCGATTTGCGGAAATCCGTCAGCCCGTCCCCGCCCATGGCAATCACGCGCGCCATGGTCCCCACAGGCAGGTCGTCATGCACAACATCCTTGACCGGACGGCTGGAGAAGGCCCGCAGCCCAGGGTCGGCCTGCATCCGCTGCACCATCTGCAGCAGCGCCCGGGGGGCCGGCAGGCGGATATCCCCGTCCATGAACCCCAGCATTTCCGCAGAGGGCCGGGACAGCTCGTGTATATACCGGTGCCCTGTGCGTGATTTGCCGCCCTGCTCCAGATCCAGCACCCGGATCCGGGCCGCCACGGTCTCCGGCAGAGCAGCCAGCGCCTGCTCCGCCGCCCCGACGGTATTGTCGGTGCAGCCGTTGGCCAGCACCAGCACCTGCAGATCGACCTCTGTGGTCTCAAAAATTGTCTGCCGCGCCAGATCAGCGATCAGAGCACCGATCTGCGCCTCTTCGTTATACGCAAAAACACCGATATCGACACAGACCTGCGGCGCACTGCCGCCTGCGGGCACCGTCACGCGGGACACCCCCCGGAAAAACCACGTAAGTGACTCATTTCAGACAGTATTCCCTTTATAAAACAAAGCGGTTTCACGGGTGAGACCGCCTTAATAACAATCTTGTAGGTCACTATGCCTCTGAGGATAATCCTGATATAAGCGCCGGAGTCAGAGCTCTGGTTGATTTTTAGTAAGGTTCGGTTTTCATGTCTGCAACTACTCATGTTGATACATCCGCCAAATCCGCCCCCCGGCAGATGCACTGGGGACTGTTCTGGTTTGCGGTGGCCACGCTGGGTGCGGGGTTTTTCTTTATCGATGGTCTGGACGCGCTGCTGGAAGCCTGGCAGCTGCCCGAATACAGCCACGGCCCCCTGATCCCTGTCCTGTCGCTGCTGCTTTTTCTGCGCCAGCTCAAGGAATATCCCATTGATCCCGGCCCCAAGCGCAACCGCTGGGTCGGTGTCACCGTTGTTTTGCTGGCCGTTTTCATTGGTGCGCTGGGAAAACTGGCGAATATCTCTGACATTGTGGCCTATGCGACCATTATCTGGGTCGGTGGCGTGCTGCTGATCAGCTTTGGCTGGGAGACAGGCAAGCATTTCTGGCCACCTGTTCTGCACCTTGTCTACATGCTGCCGCTGCCCGGTGTGGTCTATTACAAACTGTCCTCTGTGCTGCAGCTGATCTCGTCCGAGCTGGGCGTCTGGTTCCTGCAGCTGTTCAGCGTGCCGGTTTTCCTGGATGGCAACATCATCGATCTGGGCGTGCTGAAACTGCATGTGGCCGAGGCCTGTTCCGGGTTGCGCTATCTGTTCCCGATCATGAGCTTTTCCTACATCTTTGCGGTGCTCTACCGCGGTCCGATGTGGCACAAGGCAGTGCTGCTGATCTCGGCGGCACCGATCACTGTGCTGATGAACTCTGTCCGGATCGCCATTGCCGGTGTGCTGGCGGACAAATACGGCATCGAGTGGCTGGAAGGGTTCACCCACTTCTTTGAAGGCTGGGTGATCTTTATCACCTGTATCATCCTGCTGTTCCTGCTGGCGCGTGTGATGCTGTTTTTCCATCCCAGCAAGATGAGCCTGACGGAATCGCTGGATCTGGACACGGATGGTCTGGGAACCCAGGCTATGCGCCTGCGCTTTATCCAGCCCTCCGCGGCGATGATCACAGCTGCGGCCATCATGGTGGCCGGTGCGCTGGCCTGGCAGGCCGTGCCCGACCGCGATACCGGTACGGTGCCGCGCGATACCTTCTCGACCTTCCCCCGTCAGCTGGGCGACTGGCGCCAGAGCGGCCCTGCGGATGTGCTGGGCGCCGGTGTCACCCGGTCGCTGGGCGCGGATGACTACCATTCGATCGTGCTCGTCAAAGAGGGCGCTAAAGCCAGCGTGGGCTTCTTCTCGGCCTGGTATTACGACCAGAGCAAGGGCGGTGTGCACTCGCCGGAAATCTGCCTGCCCGGTGCAGGCTGGGAGATTGCCTGGCTGGAACGGACCGATATCACCGAAGAGATGGGCTCTGACACACCGTTCAATATCAACCGTGCGGTCATCCAGAAGGGCGAGACGCGCATGATGGTCTACTACTGGTTCGAGCAGAAGGGCCGCAAAATTGCCTGGGATTTCGCCGCCAAGTTCTATCTGATGCTGGACGGTATCTCGACCGGACGGACCGATGGTGCGCTGGTCCGGCTGACCACGCTGATCACAGAGGATGAAACGGATGCGGAAGCAGAAGAGCGGCTCAGGGAAGTTCTCAACGAGACGCTGCCGGTACTGCCCCGCTTCATTCCGAACGAGTAAGCCACCGGCGGCCTCTGGACTGTGAAGGACCGCCGGATGGCAGGCACCGATATTTTCTGCACCACCCGCGAACAGGTCGGCTGGGTCCCCATTCATCACATGATCCGACTGGCGGCTCAGGCGTTTGACGCGCGCATTATCAACTTCCGCCGCCACCGCATCAGCCGGATGGCACGCGTCCGCACCGCGCTGACGGGCGCCCCGCGGTCAGGGGCGGATGTGGCCATCTGCATCCTGCGCTCACCACAGGAAATCGACCGGATGCTCCGCTCGGAGGTGATGACAATCCCGTACCGCATCCGCGTGCTGTGGATCATCGACAGTTTCCGCACCCATCATCTGCCGCCAGCCTGGCAGTTGAAATCCTTTGACGTGATCGCGTACTGCCAGCGCTATGACCAGGAGGAATACGAGAGCCGCTTCGGGGACCGTGCGCTCTTTCTGGGCTGGGGCAGTGATGCACTGAATCTGGGCTCAGCAGGGCCAGAGCGCGCCTTTGACATCCTGCGCATCGGGCGCCAGCCCCCGGCCTGGGATGACGACGGGATCACCACGCAAAAGGCCACCGCACAGGGACTGGTGTTTCAGGGACGCCCGCCCGATATCCCCGATCTCAGCCAGCAGCAGCCCGTCCTGCTGCGGGACTACTACGGGCAGAGCCGCTTTGTGATCGCACATTCCAATCTCGCGGCCCCGGAAAGCTATACGCATAAATCCAAGGAATATATTACTGCGCGCTGGACCGATGCGCTGGCCTCGGGCGCGGTTGTCGCCGGTGTGCCGCCCCACAGCGATCTGGGCCTGATCGACTGGCCCGGAGCGCTGCTGCCGTTCGACCGGATCGACCTTGACGCAAATCTGGCGCAGCTGGCCGCGGCCCGGGCGGCCTGGACACCGCAGATGGCGCTGGACAACCACCTCGGCGCCCTCAAACAGCTTGACTGGCGCTGGCGGTTTCATACGCTCAGTAAGCACATCGGTCTGCGCCCGGCTGCCCTCGATGCCGAGATTGACAGGCTGAACAGCCGGATCGCTGCCCTGACCGCGACACAGGAGCCCCTGAGTGCATCATGACCTCTCGTCCACCGCCGCTCATTCACATCGGGTATCATAAGACTGCAACAACTTATCTGCAGAACACTGTCTTTGCCAGCAAAGATCTTTTTTCCGCCCCCTGGGGCACACAGTCCGGGCCCGCCGTGGAGCATTTCGTGCTGGCCCACCCCGAACGCTTTGATCCCGCGCAGATCAGAGCGGATTATTACGCCGGGTATGACAGCGGCGGCCCGGGAGTTCCGGTCATCTCGCATGAGCAGCTTTCAGGGGATCCGATGTATGGTGCCTATTACCTCGACCGGGTGGCCGGGCGGATCAGAGACTGTTTTCCGGAGGCCCGTATTCTGATTGGCGTCCGGGAACAGAAATCCGCGATACTGTCGCTCTATTACCAGTACATCCGCCAGGGCGGCACACGACATCTGCAGGACATGCTCGTGGCCTCCCGCGACGGGCCGGGGTTTCGGCCTGTTATCAGGCTGGACCACTTTGAGTATGATCTGACGATTGCCACGTATCAGAGACTGTTTTCCCCGGAAAACGTATGCGCCCTGCCGATGGAACTGCTGTACAGGGCACCAGACGACTATGCCCGGATACTGGGCCGCTTTGCCGGTCTGTCAGAGCCCATGCCCCTGCCCCGCCAGGTGGTCAACGCCGCCCGGACAGCAACCAGCATGCGAGTGGAACGTCTGCTGAACGGATGGATCAACGTGCCGGATCTGCGGGCAGAGACATACAGTGACAACCCGCTGTCTTTCCGGCTCAAGAACCGGGCGCTGCGTTATCTTGACCAGGGGCTGCTGGCGGTGGCCGGCAAGCCGCACCGCAAATACCTGTCTGACACGGTCAGCGCGGTGGTCGGGCCGGCCTTTGCACAGTCCAACCAGCGCCTGAGCGCCCTGACAGGCTATGATCTGGCTGCACTGGGGTATGACTGCGGCGCTGCGGTCAGATCTCAAGACCGGTCAGCGTCCTGACCCGGGCCCGGTCGTCTTCAAAAAGTGCTGCAGCCTCCGCTTCGTCGTAGAAACTGACCTCCGAGGGCCTGCGCAGGACGCGATCGATCAGCACCCGCTGCGCCTGATCCGGCAACAGCCGGCGCAGATTGCGCTGCAGGCCGGGGATTTTCTTTTTGTATGTTTCAAACAGATGGCCCGCGCCGGTCATCTGATAGTTGCTGTTGCGCTTTTCCCCGATGGCGTCAGGATCGACCTGTGGCGGTTCAATCCCCAGAAAACCGCAGGTGCGCGCGAGCACGGTCAGCGGATCGCGGGTCAGTTCGCGAAAGTCGAGAAACAGAAACTGCTCTGGTGCAAAGACCTCCAGGTAGCGCTCGATCTGATCAGCGTAGCGCCCGGTCAGCAGCAGCATCGGATCTTCCTGCATGGCCGCGATCAGCGACTGAGGCACCTGCACCGCGGGTTTGCTGCGCGCATTGTGCCGCCAGGCAGAGACCGCGCGTTTGACCGGGTCCCGCATGATATAGATCAGCCGGGCGTCGGGCACCGCAGCGCGGATACGGTCCGGCACCGGATCCAGAATACCCGGCGCATCCGGTACCTCCATCTGCGCCCGCGGGCGCAGCACCGTATATGTGGTCGAGGCATCCAGCCGGACCGGCGCGGAGGGATCCGAAAAACAGTCTCTGTAAAAGGCTTCTCCGCGGCTGTGGTTATGGGTCAGATAATGCGGTTCCTTGGGATCGGAGACACAGACCTGCGGGCTGTGATCCAGCAGGGCTGCCAGAAACGTCGTGCCGGATTTCTGGGCACCGATCAGGAATGTATTAGCGGGAAACACGTCAATGCAGGCCTTTTATGGGGCGGGATAGGGGATGGCGGGGCTGTCCTGCGCCGGTGCCTTGCTTAAACGCGCCGGGACAGGTACCGCAAGATAAAATACCAGGCGGTGCGCGCCCGGGCACGGGCAGATCAGGCAGGGACGGTCATGAACATCCTTTTTGTGCAGACAGGTGATTACGCAGAGGCCTGGCACAGTCTGGCACGCGGGGAACCGGAGACCTACCGCGATCAGCAGGCTTCGGTGGCCTACGTGGCCGGGTTGGCGCCGGCGCATCAGGTCACCACGCTCTGTCTGGGGGCAACCGCCTGTGAAGAGACCCTGGCTCCGGGGCTGGCGGCTGTGGGCATGATCCGCGCCCGGACCGGACCGGCAGAGGCCGGCGCGCTGCTGGACCGTCTCAGACCTGACCGTCTGATCCTGCGCTCGCCGTTCCGCGCTGTGCTGACAGAAGCTGCCAGGCGCGGCATTCCCGTTCTGCCGTGTTTTGCCGATCTCTTTCAGCCCGGCGGCCTGCGCCGGAAGGTGCGCCACTGGCAGCTGCGCCGGGCGCTTGCGCAGGCACAGGCCCCCTGTGTGGCCAACCACAGCCTGAACGCCTCACAGTCGCTGGTCAGTGTGCTGGGCCTGTCCGCCGACAGGGTCGTGCCCTGGGACTGGAGTCCGGTGACGGCCGAACCGGACGCCCGGCAGGCGGTTGCCGACCCTGCCCGCCCACAGCTTTTCTATGCCGGGGTGCTGAGCGCGGACAAAGGGGTGGGCGACTGTCTCAGCGCGGTGCAGCTGCTGCACCAGCGCGGCATCATGGCCGGCATGTCCCTGGCCGGCGGCGGTGATCTGCAGCACTGGCAGAAAGAGGCAAGGCGGCTGGGCATTGCAGAACACCTGCGCTTTCTGGGGCTTATCCCCAATACAGAGGTGCGCGCCCGCATGGCCGCCCATGACGCGGTAATCGTGCCCTCACGGCACAGCTATCCTGAAGGTCTGCCCAATACGATCTACGAGGCGCTGGCCTCGCGCAGCC
>NZ_CP194011.1:0-86238 GCF_042055075.2 Roseobacter phycocola
TCAAACCAGCCGTAAGCTGCATGTCCGACAAAGGTCCGCTTGCAGTTTCGCTGGTTCTGGCGGCTTGCTTTAATCCAACGGGACTCGTCACCATCAGAATTCCAATGATGCCACAATCCCCAGTGTTCGGCTGCACCCACAGAAGATGAGCTAGCTGCGATTTGCGTGCTTCCATGAAAGGGTTTTGCGTCGGGGCTTGTCGTTTAGCTCCGATGCATCTTCGCTAGCGCCTCTACCGTACCTGGAGTCAGGTGTACCGTGCCAAGATGACGAGCTGTCGATCTCCTCGCGTTTTCTTCCGAATGCAATCTCCGGAACCTGACCCGGCTGACGGTCGCGCGCGCGGCTTGCTCTCTTCAAGCAGAACTTTCCCCTGTCCGCTGACGCGGCCATTCCTCGCGCAGCAAAGTTCCGCCTGACAGCCTGTCCGGACGGTCCCGGTCTCTTCTTGCATCGAAAACGAGAGGAGATCGACATGACCCGCTACTACACCGTCACCACACCCGACGAAGGAAAGGACGGCAAGACCCGTTTCCACAAGATCGGCGTTGCCTTCCCCCAGAAGCCCGACGCGAAATCCTTCCTCACCATCCAGCTCTTCGCCACGCCTGTGACCGGCCAGCTCGTTCTCTTCGAGCCGAAGCCAGACGGGCAGGGCGATGCCCCGGACCTCGTCGAATGAGCTGTCCTCCGGGACGGTGTCTGCCGTCCCGGCCTTTTTCACACCGACATCCAGGAGAAACCTTATGGACCTTCTGCCACAATCCATCCTCGACCAGCTCGCTGCGAACGGGCGCACCAACCAGGACCGCATTGAAGCAGGCGAAGACACCCTCGACTTCGAACCTGTCGTGAAACTCTTCACCCCCGATGCCGGGGCGACCTGGCTGCTTTCCGAAACCGATCCGGAAGACCCGGATATCGCGCACGGCCTCTGCGACCTGGGGCTTGGCTTTCCCGAGATCGGTTCGGTACGCCTCAGCGAAATTCGAGCCGTCCGCGGTCGTCTAGGATTGCCCGTCGAACGGGATCTGCACTTCAAGGCAGATGGCACCCTCAGCGCCTATGCCGAGCGCGCCCGCAAAGCCGGAGGGATCGTCGCATGAGCACTAATATCCGCAGAGATCATGTCAGCGCCTTCGAGGCGCTGACATCCGGTCGTTTCGAGAACTTCGCGCTCTTCTCCTGTTTCGTGGACGGTGCGCCGGCCTCGGCTATCGTCGCAGTAACAGCACCTGAAGACGCAGGCGGCGAATATATCATCATGCCGCTTTTCGTCAGCGTGACCGACAGGATGGTGGTCACCGACCACATGGGAAGACCGGCCTGACATTGTTTTGCGGGCCGCTCCGGTGGCCCGCCAAGCATCAGCGCGACACGCCGGACTTTCTCCTGAATAGACGCGTGTCGCCAGCATTTCTTCTTCCCGCAGTGGTCCCGCATCGATGGCGCCTCGGTGCGGTTGCTTCGCTCTTGTGCTCAGCGTGAGTGCGGGCTTCGGGCCGTGCTAGACTGATCTCTACGACTCGGCAGTATTTTGCGCAGTGACACGATGCGCAAAAAGACAAATTGCGCAGATTCACGCATTGATGTATCCCTGAGGATGTAATGAGAGGGACGTTGGCAGGATATGCCAAATGTCTGCGACTTTTGTCCGAGGGGTCTGAGACGTGAAATCGGGACGCCCAAAACGCCTGAAACTTGAAGAGCGGATCGAACTCGCGCGGCGCTATCATGCCGGGGAAACGCCGAAGGTTCTGGCAGAGGCCTACGGTGTGTCGCGACGGCACGTGACCCGGCTGGCCAAGGAGGAGCGGGGCGAAGGACAGGAGGTTCGAGACCCTTCGGTCACGGTGAGTTTCCGCGCGGCGACCTCTGAAATGACCGCCTTCGATGCGGCTTGGCTGGCCCGCGGCTTTACGAGCCGCAGCCAAGCCTTGCAGGCGGTTGTGCGGGCCCGGTGTGGGCTGCTCGATCTGATGCGAGACGATGTCCGGGCGTTCTCGAAGACGTTGCAGCAGGCACAAGACGTTGCAGACAGCGGCCGTGTTTTGGCGAAGGCGGTTCAACGTGGAAAGTTGACGCTGTCCCCGGAGAACCGCGCAACGCTTGTCGCGCTGCATGATCTCGCGCAGCGCACCTATCGCGATCTTGCCGCGCTCAAAGCGTCGGCCTGTCAGCGACGGGGCGTGGGGTGGAACGCGGCGGATCCCGAGGCTTCAGACGCGTCTGAGGAGTTGGTGGACCATGTCTGAGCCGCTCGCCCTTTATCACGCCGTCATGGGCAAGCTCTGGGAGACGGAGCGCATCCAGGGTCAGCGTCAGGCGCGCATAGACGCGCGGCTGGCAGGGCGGCGGCAGGGCCGCAGTTACCAGCGCGTGGGCCGGGCCTCGGCGCGCAATCTGCTGAAGTCAGTTATGCCGGAGAGTCGCGCCGCGGTCTTCAAGCGGATCAGGGTAGGTGGGTGCAAGACGAAGCAGAGCCTTGGCAACCAGCTGTCTTATGTGAACGACAAGGCGGTCTACACCTACGCAACGATGACCAACCCACTGACGGCTGAGGCCGTGCTGACCGAGGCGCAGAAGGCGGAGATTGTGGAGGCCTGGGCGCAATCCTGGCGGGGCACAACGAAGCTCGGGTTTACCTCGCATATGCTTCTGTCATTCCCAACCGACGTCACGGTAGATCAGGTGCGGGAGATCACACTCGACTGGGCCGAGCACTTCTTCGAAAGCGGGGATTACGGCGATCAATGGGACTACGTCCTCTCCTTACATGATGACCGGGCCCACAAGCATGCGCATATCCTGCTGAACAACCGGGGCCTCGCCAATGGCACCTGGTTCTCCTGCTGGGCCGAGGGCGTGATGTCGCCCCAGCTGATGCGGGAGAAACAGGCGGAGATCGCCGAACGCTACGGTGTCATGCTTGAGGCCACGACCCGGCTCGAGCGCGGCATCTTCGAGAAGGCCCCCGGTATCGCAGAAATCTACCGGGCAAAAGACGAGGCGCGCCTGCCGCGCGAGATCGCACTGTCGCCCGAAGAGCGGGCCATCGCCAAGACGCAGGTGACAGGGTTTGCCAAGGACTACCGCGCCCTCGCCGACGTGTTGGATCGCATGGATCAGAAACATCTGGCCTACGCGATGCGCCGCATGGCGGCTTCGCTAGGGTCAGACACGCCCTACAAATTCACCGCAGGAGACATCGATATGGAGACCATTCGAACGGTCGGTGAGGCCATCGACTATGCCGAGAAAACCATCGAAGCGCTACGGTTCAAAGCAGAAGAACTTGATGCCACCGAACGCCCGGGATTTGAGACTAAGGCGGCGGGTGTCATTCGTGATCTCTCGCAGATGGTGCCAGACCCTGATTTGCGCGCCCGGTTCGGGCGCGACTTGACCGAGCCCTATCCGCCAGGAGCCGGAGACGGGCGCTTGAGTGCTGCGCTCTCATCGGGCAAGGACCCTGTTCTGGAAGCCTTGAAGGCGGATGCCGCAAGTGCTGGTCTCGATCCGCAAGAGATGGCTGCCCGGATCGAAGTCGGTGGGACGACGAACTATGGGCTTGCGCAGGATTGGGTGGACCGCGACATGGCGGCGGTTCTGGCCAAGGATGGTATAGATCTCGCTCAGGCCAGCGACGATCAACAAGATCGTGCGTTGGAAACAGTCGATCGGCTCATGGATCGATTGCTGGAGCGCGCGAAGGAGCTCGGCATAGCGACGGGTCTGTCACGCGCATCGGACGATTTGCAGGTGATCGATGACGATGACCGTGGGCCAAACCCCTATCTGCAAGACCTCGCGGACATGTTGCGCGATGGCAGCCTTTCTGAGGCTCAGGAAGAGACCGTCGAACGGACGCTCAGAGCCGAACTCTTCAAAGAGTTGGGTGAGGAAGGTCTCGGGGAGCTGCGGCGCGGCAATTTCGAGGTGTTGGCAGAGGTGCTTCCCAACCGGATCGATCAGATCACGGTCACGCAGGAATTCCTTGAGCTGACCCACGAGGAGACCGGTGATCAGGTCTTTACCGACCGTGCCTCCGCCTTGCAACAGGACAAGGTTGAGGCGTTGGCCCGGGACACCCATCTCGAGATGCAGCGGGGCAGGGGGTTGTCGCGCGATCTCGACGACGAGATCAGCTTCTGATGAGCACCCGGCTTCCTCTTTGGGCTGCCGTGCCAGTCGGGACCCTCTGTGGAACGGCCCTCGGCACGATCGCGGCGAGCTTCTACCTCGCACTGGCGTTGAAAACGGGGTTTGCCGAGTTTGACATGTTTGCCGTCTGGACAGCGAGCGCGGGTCTGCGCGCCGCACATCCCGAAGCGTTCAAGGTTGCATTCGGCGCCGTCGGCTTCGGGGCCATTGGACTGGCGGTTCTGGCTTTCAGCTGGACCTGGGCGCAGGACCGGGATGATTACGGGTCCGCACATTGGCAGACCAGGCGTGAGCTCAACGCGAACGGCATGCTCCAGACACCGGGATCCGGGTTTGTCTGTGGAAAGCTGGGAAAGCCTAAGTCAAAGACGCCCTACATCTCTGCGAGCGACATCCCGCATGTAATGATGGTGGCCCCGACCCGGGCCGGCAAGGGCGTGGGCTTCGTGATCCCGAACCTTTTGTCCTTCGCAGGTTCGGTCGTCGTTCTGGATGTGAAGGGCGAGAATTTCGAGAAGACGGCGCGGCTCAGGGCGCTCAACGGCGATGAGGTCTTTCGGTTCAGCCCGTTCGATTGGGCGAACAGTTCGCATCGCTACAACCCGCTTGCGCGGATCGCGGCCGCCCCCAGTTTCGCCCAGCAGTTCACGGAGGTTTCGATCCTGGCGGACCTCTTTCTTGACAAGGACAACAAGACACTCGACACCTTCTCCGAGGCAGGCAAATCGATATTCGTCGCGGCCTGCCTTCTGGCGATCCAACGCGGCAGGCCGACCTTGGGCGAGGTCAACAAGATCGTCACCGGTGGGGATTACAAGAACGCACAGTACAGCGCCTACGCGGAAGAGGCGAAGGAAGCGACGGTGCGCGAGCTTTGGATCAATGCGGCCAGCGCGTCGTCGCGGCTGCTGACGTCCAACATCCAGGCTTTGATGACGGCCGGTCTGAAGCAGTGGGACAACCCGGCGGTCCGGACGGCAACCGATGCAAGCGACTTCGAGTTCGCGAACTTCAGGAAAAAACCGCACGCGCTCTACATCGTGGTGTCGGAAGATCACATCGCGACGCTGGCACCGCTTCTGCGGCTCATGTTCGCAGATCTCATCGCCAGTTTGCGGCAGAACGAGCCGGGTCACGACGAGCCGTGGCCTGTCATGATGATGATCGATGAGTTCCAGCAAATGGGCGCGATGCCTTATCTCGAGCGGGCGATCCATTCGCTCGCTGCCTATGGCGGGCGTGTCGCGATGATTGCGCAGTCGTTGGCTTCGCTCGATCGCATCTACGGACCCGAGGGGCGCGAAAGCCTTGAGAACGGGGCAGGGCTCAAGCTGTACATAACCCCCCGCGACCAGCGTACTGTGCGCGAGGTCTCGGCGGCCGTGGGGAGCACCACGCGCGAGGCGGTGACCCGCATGTATGGTCGAAATAAAGGCATACTCGGTGCGACCTCGACGACTTCACGTCTGGAGGAACGTCCACTCCTCTCCGAGACCGAGGCGCGCACCATGGATCCTGATGAGGTGATTATTCTGGCCTCACCGCAGCACCCGATCCGTGCACAGCGCATCAAGTATTTCGAGGATTCCTTGTTCATCAAACTGGCGGATCGCCAGGCGGGCCGCGACTTGCCCTATCCCCCACGTGTCGACGGAGTGGGGCCTTGGTTCGAAGAACCGAAACCCGCTCCTCCGACATCGCATCCTGCCTCTGTCGAATCCGCTGCAACAAGCGAACGTGCACGCCGACGGCAATCGCGATCCATGCAGACGCATATCAATGAAACCACTGCAGGTGAGCTGCGTCCGGAAACCTTGGATCGGGAGGACCCGGTCCCGGAAAAGTGGGAGCAAGTCTTCCGTGAGCAAGGTGACTTCATCGACGAACTGCTCGGGGATAGTCAGTAGGCGGGGCGGGAAGCAGACTTTCGCTGCAAGTGCCCAACAAGACAAACTCAGACAAAAAAGCAGACCTTGGCTGGCCATCCGGAGACTGCTCTAACGTCATCGCATTCTTCTAGCACCAATGAATGTGACCGTCTCTTAGCCAGAAATGTGCTTTGCATCCCGTTTTTCGCCAGACGGAAGGACGAAGTGTGGGCGGTTTGTCGTCCTCCGACTTCAACGACCAGTTCGGCTTGACCTCCTTAAGGAGAATCAATTCCAAGTCGTCGCCGCAACCGCATGGGCACCGCATAGCGACCGACCAATCGTCTCCGTCATCACGACAGAGGTACACATGTCTCGACGGGATCGAAGCCGGTGGAGTGTCGCCCTCGATAACGATCAGTTTGCGTCGCGGGCCATATCTCTGCCAGAGCGAACGAACCCAAAACCGTACCGTCATGCCGCATCTCTCACATTGATGGGTGCGAGACTGGGCAACCCTAAGAGAGGCTCGACCAAACCGAGCGCCAGGTCGCCCGTTTCTTCCGTCTTAAAGTCTTCTTCGGCGATGAGGTCCAGTTCGCCGGCCGCATGCGAGAAAAGTGTGCGTGCGCACCCAGAATTGTCGTCGAGCCGGTAGGGAAACTGGCGTGCGATCCATTCCAAAACGGCATCCGCGGCTGCCTTCATATTCAGTGCCATGACGGACGGTGCTTCCTCGTGCGCGCCTTGGATGTATCCGGCTTCGATCTCCTGCGCTGCCGCGTTGGGTGCAGTTGCCATCAAATATTCGGCGCGCAATCCTTCGGCTGTGACAACACCCCGATCTGACAAATTGGGTCCGTCAGGCCTCACAAAATCAATGCGACCGCATACGTCAGCGACGTGGACCATGTCTTCGTTGTCCCGCCGTGTTGGGATCGTAACACCGAGGTCTATCAGTGGGATCAGGCAACGGCGGCAGATCAGCTCTGCGATGCTCCGGCCTGTCATGCCGTCTACGCATGAAAAGAGGATGTCGGCCGCGGACGCAGCAATTACTGCCTCACGGGTCTCCAGGCCGGCGGAAATGATCGTGATTTTTGTGTTGGGCGCGTATAGCTCGATAGCAGCGGCCATCATGCGAGTCTTAAGCTGTCTCGCTTCTGCATCTTCTACAGTGGAGTTCACGATGCGATTGAGGTTCTTATGCTTGATGATATCGAAATCGACAAAAATGAGATGACCGACCCCTTTTCGGGCAAGCAGTTCCGCCACGAGCGAACCCGTACCGGAAACTCCGATGACGCAGGCTGTGCAACAGGCGAGCGCATCGGTCATCTGGTGTCCGAAGGGAAGGGCTGGCGCCTGATCGTTCTTGGTGAGGTCAGTGATGTTCTCACCGACACACCAGATGGTCTCGATATCTCGGACCTCGCCCACGACATTATACAGGCGTACCTTCATCGCTCCATTTGGAGTCATGATTGCCGAGCCGTGACGATATCCGGTGGTCTCGATCGCTGCGAACAAACTCGGAATGGTGATGCGATCGCTCGCGTTGTCAGTCTCAGAAAAACCGTAAAAGCCGCTAGGATGACTGTGGATCAGAATGATCGCATCCCCATCGGCTTCCGCCGCGTCGATGGCGTCCTCGATGCTCTCGCCCGGCCAGCTAATGTAATTGCATTTCCGCACCGGGCAGGACGTATCAGGTACATTTAGGATCTCACGCACGATCATCCGCTCCCGCTCTGGCCCAACGAACCTGCAGATCAGAATAGCCGCAGATTCCAATCCATCTCGTGGGAAGAGATAGTGACGAAGCTCTGCATGGTGGTTTTCGGTGAGGGTGAGGCTTGCAGTCATTCTCCGACCTCCTTCAAGATCGCTGCTTCAACGACGGCGAGATGCGTCATCACGCTGTCCGTTGTCGGGTTCCAGCGCGTCTGGCCGTTCAGGTGACGGGACCACCGCTGAAAACTCCGACCACCAATCGATGTTTGGACGGAGGTCTGCGGGATTGGTCGGCCCGATTTCAAGGCGAGGTGCGGGTAGCAATGGAACATGTCAATTTCAGATCTGGGATAGGTCGGCGGCACCTCAATCGCGATGTCGACCACCGGTGCAATGTATCCGTCCGGGAGGACGAAGTTGCGGAGGAGCAGCCATCGCCGACCGGCATCCATGAAGGTTTCCCAGTAGAGGCCACGCTCTTCGAGATGGGTTTCGTCCTTCTCAAGAAGGACGAACTCACGACGAGGCACATTGTGTGCCTCGCCATTGTTGATCTGGGCCGGCGTCAACCGAAGCTTCTCGATCCCGGGAAGGGTCAGATCGATCGTGTCAGTCAGGGACACCTGAAGTTTGGCCTCGCCCTTCCGTTTGAGGATGGCGATCCACCCCTTGTCCGGATCGAAGCCCGCTTGCGCCAAGGCATCTTTGACCACGACGATCGGTGAAGTCAGCGTTAGCAGGACACCTTGGACATTGAGCTTCCAGAACGGTTGACGCGAAACCAGGCGCTCAAGTTCGTTACCCGAAAGCCGTACGGACTCGTTGTTGCCAAGTTCTTTGTCGGGTGCATCCGTTTGCTCGAGAAACAGAGTCTCGTCTGAAGGAATACGAGCGACAAGGCGGATCATCTCGACAGAGATCGTCTGAGCGCCCCAACTGAAGCGACGACCATTCACCACAAATTTCAGCAGCCGGTCGGTCTTGAACGCAAAGAAGCGTTCTGGTCCCTGCGCTCGAAGATCGAGCGTTTCGTCGATCTCAATTTCGCGCAGTTTCTCGTTGCGAGGAAGGTAAAGCAGAACATGCTCATCGGCAGGCGTGCGATCAAACGTCTCCAGCAACTGCCGCCCGGTTGGCTCAGCATCACTGAGCGATCGTTTCTCATCGAAGCCATCACCATCCCAAAGGCGGACACGATAGTTTTCGGCGTCGGGGATCTGCGCGTTTGGCTGGTCGCGCACCCAGTCTTCAATATCGACAGTGCCTTGCATTGCTGTGTCTCCTACAATTGTGCGCCGGCACCGTGCCGGCGCTCAACCATCATTTAATAGCTAAATATTAGCTAGTCAATGGCTGTGCAAAGAATGTTTTTCATTGACTTTTGCCCACAAAAAGCGCATATAACGCTTCGAAGGAGTGCCGAGATGTCCAAGAAAACCATGACACTGAACCTCACCGAGGCTGAAATGGCTGCGCTGGAGGAGCTGTGTGACAAGAAAGATTTGAGCAAAACCGTTCTGCTCAGACAGGCGCTGCGGCTCTACCAACGCGTCGAGGAGCGCCTTGAAAGAGGGGATAAGCTTTTCTTCGAAGACGAAGCGTCAAAAGAGAAGGCGGAGATCATGATGCTATGATCGCCACCACACCTTCTGCTGTGACGCCCGTCTGGCTGACAAACAGAAGCACTAAGGAATCCGTGGATGCGGAACTTTGGCATGGTATCGTCGACAAAAACCTTGCGGACTGGGAAGCCGAATGGATTCCTGACCTGCAACGTCGGCTCAAGCTTCTGAATCAGCGGAAAGTCGAGCGCCGGTTCTGGCCTCAGAGCCGCCATTGGGACTGGCGCGACAAGCTGCGCGAGATCGAGCGTCGCCTGGCCAATCTCTCCTTCGCCATCGTGGCCGAGGACATGACACAGGCCATGATGACGATCGATCTGACAAAGCGTGCCCGCATGCCGGGGCACGAAGGCCAGCATCTTGTCTACATCGACTTTTTGGAGGCCGCACCCTGGAACCGAAACGATGTCGCCGAAGAGCCTGCGCGGTTTGGCGGCTGCGGATCAATACTCATTAACGCGGCGATTCAGCAGAGCACACAAGAAGGCTTCAAGGGCCGGATCGGTCTTCACTCGCTACCACAGGCAAACAGTTTCTATGCCAACGCTTGCGGAATGACTGATCTGGGACAAGACGCAACCTATGAAAACCTGCGCTACTTCGAGCTGGACCCTGACAGTGCGCGCAGTTTCATTGAGAAAGGAAAAGGAGAATGACATTCGACATCAGCAAAGCATGGTGCCGCAATGCCGGTGCCCGAGAGGACGGCCTAGATATCGGAGCAGGCGTGATCGCTGCCGATCCGATGTTCACACACGAGGCCGGTGCCGATGAAAGCCCAGAAGCGTCCCGGCTTGCGTTGGGGCGCTTCATCAACTTGATGCGCCGAGATCAAGGTTTGTCGATAGAAGCGTTGGCCGAGAAGGCGGATATCGAGATTGGCGAGCTGCTCAGTCTCGAGAACAATGCTGCTCATCTGCCGGACGTACGAACGCTCTATCAATTGTCCGAAGTTTTCGGCGTGTCTCAGGAAAAGCTTATGGGACTGTCGGGGCTTACACACGCTAACGACGATGATTACGTCGAGGAGGCAGTTCGATACGCGGCCAAATCGGCATCCGTGGAGGTTCTGACCGAAGATGAGCACGCGATCTTGAATGGATTGATCTCAGTTCTGAGCGAGAACGCAAAGCAGAAGTAACAAAAAGGCGATCGTCAGGTGGCGAAAAACGTAATCATCAAAACGAGAAACGCGCTTGATATCGATCGCAAGGTTGAACGGGTCCTCAAAGACCTGGGCAACCCAGAGCCACCGCTCGATCTCGAAATCGTACGCGAGCTTCTGAAGCTCGATCTGGACTTCTATACCGCGAAAGATCCCGGCGTTCTCCAAGAGGTCGTTTCAAAGATGACGATGGCGGGCAAGCAGGTGCTTGCCCGCCCATCCCGCATTCTGGATGCAGTGCGGAAGTGGGATCTGCGCGCCCTCTATATCCCCGACCGGAAGAAAATCCTTCTCGACAAGGATCAACCTCAGCTGAAGCATCGCTGGCATGAGGCCCACGAAGTCGGTCATAGCCTTCTCCCCTGGCACGCGGGTGCAATGATGGGAGACAACGAGCACACACTGGTCCCGTCTTGCCACGAAAAGCTCGAAGCGGAAGCGAATTTTGCCGCCGGCCGCTTGTTGTTTCTCCGCGATCGTTTCGCGGAGGAATGCCTTGCCCAAGACCCTTCTTTCGATGCCCTCAAGGAACTGAAGCAGACCTATGGCAACACGCACACGACGACGTTCTGGCGGGGAGTGGAAACCTGGGGAAGGGAGCGGCCTATCGTTGGTCTAGTCACTGACCATCCGCATGTAATCCACCGCAAACCAGACTTCGATCCGAACGAACCCTGCAAGCACTTTGTACAATCCTCAGCGTTTGCTGAGAAATTCTCATCCATTCGTGAAACCGATGTGTTCGATCAGGTTGTAGACTATTGCAAAGGAAACAAGGCCGGCCCTCTGGGTGAAGCAGATGTCATTCTGACCGACGACAATGGTGAAGAGCACCTGTTTCATTTCGAAAGCTTCTCATTCCATTGGCAAACGCTGACCTTGGGTGTTTACCAAGGCCCTTACAAACGCCTAATCGCTGTTGCATAGCGATAGCCAAATCCCAAAGAAGGCCGCATAAGGCTGAAGACCGACCGACGGATTCACCCAGCTGAAGGGAAATCGAGTCCCTGGTCACTTCACGACAACCAGCCCTCACAAAGCTAAGACAAAAAAACGTCCACAGAGCAAAGTTGGGGGTTTCGCATGTTACATTTTTGTGCCATCAATGCGGGCAAGAAAATGTAACATAGAGGATCTCATGCCCCGAGCAGTCACAAAGGTCATTAAGGATGACATCGACGTTGATCGTCGGCTTTCCGAGCTAGGCATGGATCGTCAGGATATTCTCGATATCCGGGATGTCGCTGCCAGTATGCATGCCACTGGATCATCGCCGTTCTTTCCGGCAAACGGGGCTGGCCAGCTCGCTTACCAATATGGCACGCGGGAACTTCGGGCTGCATTCCTAAAGCGCAGCTGGGAAATCGACCAGTCTTATGGGACCAACGGAGTCCGCCACCCAGACCACAAGCTCATTGTCCTCTATCAAAACGTGGACGTGGCCTGTAGTTTGACTGATCTACCACAAGCTCGCAGCCGCAAAGGAGCAGGTTCTGAGCGTTTGAGCCAAGGCAATTCGTTTGAGTTAATGGAGGAAGATGTTCCATCAACTCACACAGAAGAAGGCCTTGGGGTAGCGGTTTGGTATGTGATGGTTGCACAAGACGGGGCCGTTGAGGTCACGCATGCTGTCATCAAAGGCAATAAGTTCTCTGAATTCATTGAGCGCATTTTTGTGCATGACGGAAGTGACTTCGATGGTCTTGAAGATGGCGGCTCATCAGACGATGACGCTGTTGACTTTGATATCACGATCTCACGGAAATGACCCAGAAACCCTCGTTCAATCACCTCCGCCTGATACTTGCCCGCAAACGAAGAAAAATGACTGCGATCCAGGTGGCTCAAGCCGCTGGACTGTCGCGGGTTCACTTGTCGCGTATCGAAACAGGGCGAAACGAACCACCGGAAGATACCGTAGCAGCTTTGGCGAAAGCTACGCGTTATCCGGTCGGGTTTTTCTATGAGCCGGAGACCTGTGAACTGCCTGCTGAGGCGGTTAGTTTTCGCAGCTTGAAGCGGACCAGTGTGCGCGAGCGGGAAGCCGCACGTGCTGCCGGTGAAATTGGCGTTGATGTTGGCCGTTGGCTTTTTGACGAGTTCAATCTGCCGGAAGCGGCATTGCCAGACATGAGCTATGAGCCTGATCCTGCTGCGGCCGCGCGCGCGTTGCGGCAGGCTTGGGGGCTCGGGGAGAAACCAATTGCGAGCATGATTGCCCTGTTGGAAGCCAAAGGTGTTCGGGTTTTTTCCCTGGCGGAAGAGACCTTGAACGTCGATGCTTTTTCATTTTGGCAAGATGGGGTGCCTTACGTCTTTCTGAATACCATGAAGACGGCCGAGCATGGCGTCATGGATGCTGCGCATGAGCTGGGGCATCTCATCCTTCATAAAAACGGCAATACGCTGCAAGGCCGTGATGTCGAGCGTGAGGCGAATGCATTTGCTGCCAGTTTTTTGATGCCTTCTGAAGATGTGCGTGGACGTATCCCACGCGGGCCTTCTGTCCATCACATCTTGAAGCTCAAGAAAAGGTGGCGGGTATCCGCAATGGCTTTGGCATATCGGGTTCATCGTTTGGGACTGCTGACTGATTGGCAGTACCGATCCATGTGTATTGATCTGACCCAAAGAGGCTATCGAACCGGTGAGCCGGACGGGACCGATCGAGACAAATCGCGCGTCTGGAAGCAGGTTTTCGATCATCTCTGGCAGGAAGGTAAAACCAAGGACACGATTGCACGCGCCTTGAACTTGCCCCTGGACGAAATTGAGAAGCTGACCTTCGGATTAGCCGCTGATCCTATTCGACCTCAAAAGGGCGGCCAGCTCCGGGTCGTCAAATAGCCGAATGATGGAAAGAAAAATATGAAGACGTGGCAAGAACAGATCCCAGGTTGCTTTGCAGGCATGACCGCCCCTTTTGCGATGCACCCCAAAGATGAGAAACGGGCGCGGGCCATGATGGACACGATGCAGGAGCACGGGGTGAGCTGGAGCGAAGCCGAAGCGGCGATCCGCGATTACCTGACAGCCCAGAGCGTCACCCAAGACGAAATGCGCAAACAGATGCAGCGGGTGGAAGAACGACTGAAGCCCTGGTTGTCGTGAAGCTGGCTGAACAACTATGGCGAAATTGACACGGGCAACCTTCAGCAATCCTGACGAAGATGAGCGGATCGAACTTCTGGGCGAACTGGCGGAGCAGTATCTCAAGGAGATCGAGCGACACCGGGATTCAGCCTGTCAGCATCCTGAAACGGAGTTGCGAAAGAAGATCGTCTCTGGCGGTGGCATCCAATGTAAGCGGCAATGTGTGGTTTGCGGTGCGCCGGTTGGCAGCGCCCTGAAAAAGCAGACCGGCTTGCCACCGTGGGATGAGGCCGTCCAATCGCGGCATCAGGATGAAAGAGCGGCGAAACGTGTCTCGATTCTTCGAAAATACATCCGTCTGAATGCCGAGAACGATGCACGCCTTACAGAGAAATCACGCGACTGGCAGGCGGAATACCAGGCGTATCGCAGAACACCAGAATGGCAGGCAAAGCGGGCGCGTGTCCTTCGAAGGGCGAACGGCATCTGCGAGGGGTGTCTCGATGCGCAGGCTACAGTCGTTCATCATCTGACCTATGCAAACATGGGTGATGAGCTGTTTTTTCAGTTGGTGGCCTTGTGTCAGCCGTGTCACGAGAAAGCCCATCCGGAACATCATGAACCAATGTTCTATGACAATGATTATGTCCCGTGCGCCCAATGCCGTTGGGGTGATGGAGGGATTTCCTGTGGAAAATTCGACATACCGGCATATGAAGCGCTCGAAGCCGGGGGTGTCTGCGGGCCGGATTCCAGTGCGTTTGAGGGCCTGAAATGACCAACAATTCCGCTCAGACCGCCGCTGGCCGCTTGTTTCGCGTCTATGAACGGCATTGCCAGAAGCCAGGCCCGGACACGCTTTTCGAAGTTCTCACCGCGATTCACAGCTTGAATGATCGGCTGAAGAAGGCCACCGGCCGCGATCTGCATGATCTCGAGGAGTTCATCGCGCTCAAGGTGCTTCGGAATTTCGCGCATCACGAAGAAGAGGTGCTTGCCAACGTGCGTGTGATCCCTGTGCCTGCGTATAGCGATCTTCTTTACATGTGCATCGTGCGGCGCGACCAGGTGGAACGGGCCATCGAAAATGTCGATAAATTGTGGAGAGATGGCAGCCGCGCGGCGTGTGAGGCGCAGTTCCACTGGTATGGCCGAGCCGTCAACATTAACCCGTGTCTCTGCAATCTCGTGGTTCGCATCTACGAACTTCTACTGACAATCGAGGTTTTCCCACCTGAAGAAGATGTTGCTTCGATGCAAGCATCTTATGAGTTCGAAGAGGCGGAGGGACATTCGCATTACCTGGATGGGCGACTGACAGCGAACGTGGCCGAGCTTGATGCTGTTCTGTCTCAGGTGGTCGCGGAACTGCCGGGCGTTTGATTGGCGCTTGCTTTGTTCTGGTTTTTCCAAGCTAACATAACAGATTGCCCTTGGAACTACGTGATAGAACAACCACTTAATCAGAATGCGTTTTGCACTTTTGAATGGTCAGCGTGTTGAGGCGACGCCTGGTGCCTTTGGTATCTGTCCAGGCTGCCATGCCGAAATGCTAGCGCGATGCGGCACCAAAAAGGTATGGCACTGGGCGCATAAAGGCCGCCGTCATTGCGATCATTGGTGGGAAAACGAGACCGAATGGCACCGCGACTGGAAGAACCGGTTTGTGACCGACTGGCAAGAGATACCAGCTCGTGATGAAAAAGGCGAGCTTCATATAGCTGATATCAAAACACCCTATGGCCTTGTGATCGAGTTTCAGCACTCTGCCATCAAGCCAGAAGAAGTGGAAAAGCGGACTAACTTCTATGGTCAGGTGATCTGGATCGTCGATGGAATCCGCCGCCCGACTGATCTGATCCAGTATGAACGGATGCTTGCGGAAAACTGCCCAGAACGGTTCGACGGTGTCGACATCTACACTGTATATTGCGAGGAAACTCGGCTTCTCAAAGAATGGGGATCATTAGGCAAGATCGTCGGATTTGACTTTGGCGGTGACAATCTGTGTTTGCTTACAGCCGCACAAGGGAGAAGTCGCTATCTTTTCGATTTTCCAAAAGTTGAGTTTGCTAAGTTGATCAGTGAGGGCAGTCCGCTGCCGGTCGTCCAGTTCGCAAAACCTGTTCGGCGTCATTATCGGAGGCGCAGAGGACTCTAGCAAACGTTGGGGCAAAAAAGTTTGTTTTTGACCTCGCTTTCTGCCCGCCCAGAATCAGTCGTTCAGTTGAGGCAAATACCGATAGTAAAACCTATGCAGGTTTCGCGCCTGCTACCTCCGTTTGTTACTTCGGTTTCAGTGTCCGCTTTTGGGAATGCAGGTGCAGCATCGTGAATGCTGGTCAAGAGTCCGCTTTGGGCCGTCAGAGTGTCCCAACAACTAGGACCTCCGAGACGCCTCGTTTTCCGCTGTCGCGTCCCAGTTGAACAATGACATCTATCGACCGGCGGATGTAGCTCTGTACCTCGGCGAAGGTCAAAGGTGTCCCGGCCTGCAAGACCATGATCGCCAACCGGTCTATCGCAAGCTCAGCGGTTTCGGCGTGGATTGTGGTCACCGATCCGCCGTGACCCGTGTTTATGGCTTCCAGATATGTCAGCGCTTCAGCACCGCGCAGCTCGCCCACAACGATGCGATCCGGGCGCATGCGCAAACTCGCCTGTAGCAGAGCATTTGTTGACCGCTGAGATGTCGGAACACGCTCAGCCAACAGGCAAACAGTGTTTGGCTGACCAGGGAAAAGCTCGAAGGCGTCTTCAATGGTGATGAGCCTCTCGTCGTCCGGAACCGATTTCAGCAGATGCCTTGCGAATGTGGTTTTGCCGGTGGACGTCCCACCGCTGACCAAAAGATTCAAACGATGGCGGACGAGCGAAGACAAGGCTCTGGAGAGGTCGCTCTTTGCAATTTCCTCGACTTCTGAGAGTCTCGATTGCCGCCGATCATCGAGCGAGACCGGCTTCCCGAACAGATACTCGGGATCGAAGGTTGTCTGGCCACCAACGCCAAATAGCCGAATGGAGATCGCCGCGCCGTGTTCTACCGCTGGTGGCACAACAACCTGGATACGCAGCGGGCGCTCAAGGTAGTCGATCTTACCTGAAACCAAAGGCGATTTCTGCGATACTCGCGCGCGTGCATCACCCACCAGAGTAGCAGCCAAGTTAGCCGCCGCCGCCGCCTCGACAGTGCGGTCGATTCTCTCCATGGCGTGGGCACCTTGGCGTTCGATCCAGACATTACCATCCGGGTTGATCGCCAACTCAATGATGTCGTCCTTCAGGATCAAATCGCGATAGGGTTCTAGGTATTGCTCGAGATACGAGGAGGGGAGGGATGCTTCGCTCAATAGATCACGATGTCCCTATCGACCAGTACGGTTACCATGGCCCCCTGATCGACGTAGATGGTTGGCGAGATCGAGACCTGATCGGCGATCACCGAACTTGTCGCGTCTTCGAGATCATTGCCGACCTCCTCCAGAACCTCGCGGGTCACTTCGTCTTCCGTGGAATTGGCGGCGACTGCGGGGGCCGCGCCGATGATCGATATCAGAGCAGCTCCTCCAAAGCGTTCGTCGAATTTCGTATCCACCAAACCGGTCAGACCCGAGCGTCCCAGTTGATCCCCCCCGACAGAGGCGATCTGCATGGAGGTGCCGTCCGGCGTGAGGACGCGCGTCCATAGAATGAGGATGCGCTTCTGGTTCACTTCCACACCAGATCGATATTGCCCAAACAACCGCGAGCCTCGCGGGATCAGTACTGCGTCGCCGGCGAACGCATGGACTGGTTCCGCAACGACCGCGACAACATTTCCGGGCAGATCACTGTTGATGGCGGTTTGCAGAGCCGCCTGTATGACGGACCCTTGCGCGAGAGTGCGTTCAGGTTGCTCCATACGAGCCGCCTCATCGATTTCAAGCGGCCGCGCCGCGCCTCTGAGATAGGCTTCGTTTTCATTCAGTGGGATATCTGCGCCTGGTGCGCCGTTCTGCAGGCCGCTGGCGTTTGGTGCCGTGACCGATGATCCCGTCGAATAGACCACGGCAGGAGACTGGATCTGGGCCCTCAATAGTTGTTCGGCCTGCTGTTCGGCCTCGCGGCGCTTTTGTTCCTCTTCCTGTCTGCGACGTTCCTCGAGAAGCTGTTGGTCGCGGATCAGGGCGTCATTGGCGCGTTCCGCTTCAAGGGCTTCGCGTTGCGCGCGTTCCGCCTCCAGAAGACTCTGAAGAGAGTTCAGCCGGGTCTCGCTGTCGCGTTCCAGGGCCGCAAGTTTTTCGTCTCGCTCCGCGACAGCGGCTTCGAGGGCTTGTGCTTGATCTGCGAAGGCATTGCGCAGTTCGGTAACGGCTGACTGAATTTCGGCGTTTCGCTCGGCTTGAGTAACGGCGAGTGCTTCGCGAAGCTCAGCCAGTTCGGCGAGGATATCAGCGCTTGGTTCAGCCGTGGGCGGGATCGGCTCCGGGACCTCAAGGGCTTCTTCCACAGCGATAAGGGCATCGTTCACGCGCTGGTCCGCTTCATCGGCAGGAAATTCCAGCCGACCACCAGTTGAGATACCGTCATTCTGAAACGGCTCGAAATCCGAAGTCTCTAGTTGGTCTGGATCCGATTGCCAGTCAGTCGCCAGGAAATACGCAACGCCCGCACCGCCGAGGCCGAGAGCGAGCGCCAGGGCAGTGACACCGAATCCCGATCTGGGTTTGGAGCGTTTTGCCTTGCTGAATTTATCCAGCCGGTTCTTCAGGTTGGGATCATCCGACATGGCTCAGTTGCTCACGTATATTGCGGAGGTGTCTCGGTAGATGCAGAGCGCTTCTTCACCCAGCCGCAGTGTCCAGAAGTCGTTGACACCGGAGACGCGGACGGTGTTGCCGTTCTGGGTCCAATTGACCGTGCGCTCGCGACCGCGGTTGTCAGCCTTGAAGATCGCGGGTTGCCGTCCGATCTCGGGAAAACTGAAGTAGGTGAACCGACCGTCGTCATAGACCGTGGCCGGGCGAAAGTCGCCTTCGCCGGCGATCTTGTAGTTGTAGTTGCGCGGCGCCTCGAACCCTTTGGGCCGTGCGTTCGTCAGTGTGGCAAGGCGCTCTTCGCCCGGGTAGCGAAACCGCACTTCGAAGAACATGCCCGTGCGACCCGGAATCGAGCCTTCCCGGAGATGGAATGCATAGCTCCGACGGTTGGTGATCACGGTCATGTTGGTCGAGGCATTTTGGACGTGCGGCTTGATCGTCAACACATTGCCAAGCTCGGGGATTGGATCGACCTGAAAGCTTTCGGTGTCTCCCACGATTACAGCCTCGAACCGCTCCCCGTCGCCAAACTGGATCGTGGTCGAGTGCCGCAGATCCGTCTCAATACGGAACACCTGCTGCTCGTCGTAGACCGCATACCGTATGCGGATATCTTTCGGCCCACCCTGAGGCGTCGCTTCCGAAAGTACTTGAGAAGGTCCAAGAGCCAAAAGCAAACAGGGCAGGGCGGTGCGCATCTTCATCACTCAGTTCTCCAACGTTTCGGCGTCAACACGGTAAGACGTGACGACAAACCCGAGCGGGTTGGCCCAGACCTGCTGCAACCGCTGGCGGGTTTCCGGGCGAAACTCGTAACGCAGCGTGGCGACGTAGGGCCGTGTCACAGTCCTGTTGTCACGCGGTTTTCGAAGTGTCTTCGTGAACCGCACCTGCGCCACCCCGGGTTCGACCTGGTTCACAGACCGAATGACCACGTCGATCTTCGCGTCCCGTCCATAGACCGAGATCGGATAATCAGGATTGGTCGAAGACCAAAGATCGCGAAGGGTGCGCGCGGCGTCTTCGTCAGACCGTTGAAGGACCGAATTGATCCGTTCTTCGCCGTCGGTCAGATCGTAGGTTTCGCGATCATCCACGTATGCGACCAGGTTGGCCTGAATGATCGCATCACTTTCATCGAGGCTGAGCGCCTCGACGGCGGCAACGCGGTCCATTTCGCCAGTTTCCTTGTCGACGACGACGACGAAGGTCTCGACCGTCTTGAGCGGGAACAAAGCAACGGCCCCGACGAAACTGACCAGGCCGACAATCACACCAGCGGCGGCGACAAAATAGGCGAAGCGTTCCCGCCTGCGTGGACCAAAGATGAAGTCGGCCTCAAAGGCGTCCTGATCGAACTCCGCGCGGGTCATGTCTTGCGAAAGGATTTTGTCAGAGCGAGCGCGGCGGCAGGCGTACGTCGGATCAATTCGTTGCTCTTCGTGGCCGCACCGCTCACTTCGCGCCGTAGCTCGTACGGCGTTCTGCCGGTCAAGATGCGTCCAGCACCACCCGCGCCATACTCTCCAGCGTTGACCACGCCGCGTCGCGCCAATCCCGTCAGGCCGATCGCATTCGAGGCGATGCCCATGACCCCTGTTAGGTTGGATGCGATGAACGGGACGGCGGCCATCACGCCAGCTGACAGGAGCAAGATCACGAGGAACGGTAGGATAAGGCTGACCGTTTCGACGTTGTCCGGGTCGGCGGAGGCGTCGCCAATGGACTCAGCGATGGCGACGATGACTCCAGCGGCTCCGGCTGCGGCCACAGGCATCAAGGCATAGCCGATGGTAGCCCGGGTCCAGGCTTCGAAAAGCGATTGGGTCGGCTTGAATAGTGACGTCAGGATCATGAACGGCGCGATAACGATCATCAGTGTGAAAACGATACGCGCGTAGGCGATGATCCCGGCGGTGACGGCTGCGAAGATGGCGGACAGAACGAAGAAGATCGCTCCGAGCACTGCGCCAAACACCCAGCCTGCACGGTCGCCGATGGCGTCGCCATAGGCGGTGATCCGGTTCACCATGCTGTCGAGGCTTTCGTAGACTCCGGTTTCATCACCGGTGGCTGTCAGGGCAAGAATGCGAGATCCAATTGCCTCGGGGACGTCCGAAACGATCCGGTAGATAACTTCAAAGTTTTCCCAACTCTGAGCGAAGATTCCAATCAACGATATTTTCAATCCGAATGCGAATGCGCTGCCAAAAGTCATAGGGCGCAACTGCGTGACAACGCTGATGCCAAGAATAATGAGAAGGAGCACAGAGCCAACGCCAAGCACGTCTCCGACTTGCCCTGCAGCTTCCACAAAACCCGCTTCAGCGACGGAATCGATTGCGTCATCGACTTGCTCAAGGATATCTGTGATGATCCCCATTCAGTTACCGCAAAAGTCGAGGAACTCCGCTTCCAGACTATCGGCCTGGCTCCGCAGGTCGATCACATCGAAAGGCAGCTTTGGGTTGTCTGAGGTCACATATTTTTCGGACATGCGGACGACGTGTGACCAGTCAATCTCCTTGAAGGGGCATCCACAGACACCTGATTGAATTGCTGCCTGGTATGCGTCGATGCGCAGGATCTCGCGATACCCATTTCTGACATAGGCAAACGAATCCAAGTCTTTTGGCGGCCGCGGGGCCTTGCATTCTGTTTGGTCTTCAGTGGGTTGCGCCATGGTTTCGAACCCACCTTGGGAGGTTTGAGCGCTCAGTGTCAGCGGCATGCAGACCAGCGTCAGCGCGGTCAGGGAAATGGGAGCCACTCGGATCATTTCGGCACCTCCATGGAGCGGAATTTTCGCTCCTCGGCGAGGGTCGCGGCGTCAACAACACCCAACTGCCCGCCATTGACGCCGGCGGCCGCTTCCAGACGCCAGATCTGCGTGAGTATGATGCCGAGCTCGGCAGTCACGCGCGTGTTGAGATCGACCGCGGCTTTCAGACCGCCTTGGTCGTCGATTAGCCCCACCATGGTCTCAAGACGACCAAGGCTTTCCCCAGATTCGCTATGGCTTTCCTGGGCGGCAACCGACAGCATCGCGCTGGACCCGGCTTGCGTCGCGATCCGATTGTCTGCGGGCTCATCACTGGTCGCCAGGGATGTCAGGCGCTCTTCGGTGAACCCGCTGCCGGACAGAACCCGTTCAACGGCAGCATCCAGCTCCGCCCCCGGTCGAAAGCCGCTCAGAAAGTCACCGCTCGAAATGGCTTCAGCTGTCGCGAGTGGTGCTGTCAGCTTGCCACGGACCCTCTCGAACTCTTCGACGGTCGCAAAGAGTTGGCCCAATTCATTGCCATCGATGAGAGAGGCCAGTTGGCCCTCGAGGTTCAGAAGCTGGCTCAATTGCGTTTCCAACTCCTGCCGCATCGTCGCGAGCTGTTGCAGCTGGACATTCAGATCCTCTGCCATGTGTTCGAGCTGCAAGACCAATTGTCGAAGGTTTGAGTTGTCGAATGTCGGGACACCCTGGGCATCGGCTTGATCTGCGGGCGTGACGGCGAGAAGCGTGGCGAAGGCGGTGCCGAAGGTTTTTCCTTTCATCGGATGACTCCCATGCGCATGAAGTCGCGCTCAGAGAGCCGGTCCGCGGCCAGATGTTGGCCATGGGCTGCCTCGCGCTGACGGTTGGCCGCCATCAGACGAACGCGAAGGTTGAGAATGCGGCCGATTTCGGCCTTGGCGTAGGTGTTGAGCTCGAACGCGCGCTTGATATCCGGCGTCTCGTCGATCTGCCGGATGATCGCGGCGAGCCTATTGATGACTTGCTCGGTCGTGGCGTGGCTATCGGCGGCGTAGTAAACACTGGCTTCTGAGATGCTGCTGTACTCCGCAAGCGCCATGTCCGACGGCGAGAGCGTGCCGAGCGCATCCGCCCCACCGACAACGGCGAGGTATTCGTTGTAGAACCGCGAGATATTCCGGACATAGCCTTGGGTTTCGGCGAAGGGTGGCACGCCGCCATATTCATGGACCCGGCCCGGTCCGGCATTGTAGGCGGCAAGTGCATGCGGGATGTTTCCGAAGGTGTTCAGCTGCGTCGTAATGTACCGCGCGCCGCCGCGGAGGTTGTCCATCACATCGTAGCGGTCGACGCCCATGTCGGACGCTGTTCCCGGCATCAGCTGTGTCAGGCCATAGGCGCCCACGGGGCTTTGCGCGGTGACGCTGAACCGGCTTTCCTGTTTGATCAGCGCCTGGAAAAGGCAGCGCCACTGGGTGGCTGAAAGGCCAGCCCGCCGCACTCCGGCCGCTCCGACATATTCATCGGCCACCCGCACAATCATCATCTCGACGGTCTCGCGTCCCTCCCCGAAGAGGCGGCTGTCCATGGGATGATCTGCGGCAACGGGGTAGACATCGCCCGCAGGGAAGTCCGCGTTGCCCTCCAACGCGCGAATGTCGAGCCCCGGGCCGGTGAGTGCGGCTGACATCGCCTCCAGCACCCGAAGCTGATCGGATTGAACCGATGAGAGCGTTTCTCCCGTGCTCAGTTGGTCGCGCTGCGCCTCCATATCGTCCCCCAGTTTCGAGAAGATGGTGAAAAGCTGCCCAAGCCCTGCGTTGTCTTGCGTCGGCACGCCTTGTGCCTGGGCGAGGGGCGTCGAGCAGACCAGAATGGCAATGAAAGAGGCCGCAGGTTTCATGGGCTGCGCCCGATCGCTTCGAAGTCGCAGTCCTTGGTGCCTTGCGCTGCAAAGGTGATTACCTCTGTGCTGGCCCGGCTCACGGCAGGCGCGCCGTCGCGGCCAAAGCACGGCGAGGTGGCATCCGTATAGCGTTCACAGGCGGCAAGCATCGTCGCCAAAAAGATCAGAGCTAATCGCATAGCTGCCTCCAGAAGTTGGGGATGCTGCGCCAGTCGCTGCCGAGCTGGGCCTCAGCGGATCGGCCTCCTCCCAAAATGGAATGAAGCGGCCCAAGCGCGGAGAGATCCGCATCGACAAAGACGCTGTCACCTGCGGATCGCACCAGCGCGATACGCTGGCCTGCCGTGGGTCTTGTCAGCAGTTCGGCTTCTTTTTCGTTCACGCGCAGGAAGTCGTAGTCGGAGGGCGTCGCCCGTTCGTTGGGGAAGAGTATCTGCGTGGGTACCGTCTCGATGATGGTCTTGCCGACCCGAGCCTCTCGCAATTGACTGGGGTATTGGGTCATCATCACAACGACGCAGTTCATCTTGCGGAGGGTGACGAGCCAGTTCTCGAGCCTCGCCGCGAAATAGGGATCGTCGAGAAGCTTCCAGGCTTCATCGAGAACGATCACAGTGGGTCGGCGATCTTCCACGATCCGTTCGATCCGGCGTAGGATGTAGGACAGGACGGCCATGCGTTCGGTCGACATGTCGAGGATCTCGGTCATGTCGAATCCGACAATGTCACCGTCCATATGCAAGGCATCGTTTTCCTGCGGCATATCGAAGACCCAGCCATAGCGACCGCCCGGTGCCCATTCCCCAACACGCGCTTGCAACTCACCATCGTCGTCTAGCGATTGGAACAAGGTCTGGAACGAGACAAACCGTTGAAGCGAGGGGCCGGCATCTGCATTCTGCGACACCGCACTCTGAATGTGCCGAGACTGCTCTCCGGACAGATCGCCCGCCCGCGCCAGAAGCGTCGCCAGCCAGTCCGACAACCATGCCCGTCCGCGTTCATCCGTCTCGGTCTGCAGCGGATTGAGGCCGGTGGGGATACCGGCAAGGATCGTATTGTAGTGACCGCCCAGGGCGCGCACCGCCATCTCGAGCCCGCGATCCTTGTCGAAGAAAAACAGCCGCGCGCCGACCCGCTGCGCTTGGGCGGCGAGAAAAGCAGTCGTGAGGGTCTTGCCGCTGCCCGTGCGACCCAGAACAAGCGTATGGCCAACGGTCGGTTCGCGCTCGGGCGATCCGGGTTCGTGGAAGTTGAAGCCGTAGGAAGAGGTGCCCGTCGTCGGGAAGACTGTCACGCGCGATCCCCAAGGCGTCTCTCGATCGGAACGTCCTTCGACGCATCCATGCAGCGCCGAGAAATCCGCAAAGTTGATCGTGGAGATCGGTGTCTTTCTAGCACGGTAGCCGTAGTTGCCGGGAGCCTGCCCAAAATAGGTTGCCTTGAGGGCCATGTTCTCTCGTACGATCACGGCCATGATTTCCTGCCCCAGACGTTTGATCTCGGCTGCGGCCTGTTCGAGCGTCGGTTGATCGGGCGCGTGGACGGCGATGGACAAGTGATGATCGCCGAACGCAATGCGCCCGGCTTCCTGATCATCGGCCGCTTCCATGAGCTGATCCCGCAAGGAGACTGCCGCGTCATCGGCCGCGCGCATCTGCCGAACGATCCGTTGAATCCGTTCTGCCATGATGTTTGTGGGGATCGGGGTAAAGGAATTGGTCAGCACGATATCAAGCGGAAGGTCGAGACCGTCAAACAGAGAGACATCCGTAAGCGCAGGATAGCTCTTGATGCTGAAGAGGGCCCCATATCGTGTCTCGCCCGTCGTGCCACATGCGATCCGGGCCGTATCTCCGTCAAAAGTCGCTCGGCAGGATCCAAGCGCGTAGGCCAGGGGCAGGGGGGCGTTTGGTCGGGCAATCGGGGCGTATTGGCCGTTGAGCAGAGTCGCGAGAAACCCGAGCCATTCGCCGGTGGTGTTGTCGAGACGAACGGGTTTTGCAGGTGCAAGCGCAGTCTCGAAGAATCCGGCCACTTCATCGAGTTCCCGCGCACGGCCCGCGCGGTCTTTCATCCAGGTTCGCTTGGCAAAGGCGTTGAGCAGCGGGACCCGTGCCCCGATCTCCGGACGTCGCAAGATGCTCAGATAAAGTTGCGGTTTCTTGGGCGCGAGTTGCGCGATGTGAGCTTGCCAGCGTCGGTCGATCTCCGCTGCAAAGCCGTCGCCTTGTACAGGACGCATCGCGAGCTTCTGAGGGACAAATATGCGATGGACATAAAAGCCGTAGAGATTGCCCGTTTGCGCGATGACGGCCGCGACCGCGCGTTTCATGGCATCAAGATCGCCGTCCGGCGTTGTCGGTGCCGCAAGTCCCTCGAGACGGAGCGTGGCCATCAGATCGCCCTCCCGCAAGACCATGACATCGGGTTTGGCGAAGGCGACGTAGGGCAAATGCTCGGCGAGATGGCTTTCGCGTGCCAGACCCTTGCCGCTGGTTTCAATGACCGCCGGGCTGGGCTTTGCGTATTTTATCCCGTCAAGCGCCATAGCTGTCTCCGCCGTGAAGCGCTCGATTGCGCGTGCCGCGCACCGTGCCGTAGGAGACTCGCAGAACTTCGAAGAAATGCGGTTCCTTGTCGGCAACAAACCAGAGGACAGGATAGGCGAGCGCGCCGACCAGAAAGAAGACCGGTGACTTCGTCCAGATAAAGGGCAGGACCACGCCAAGCGTGAGCACGACGAGATATCCGACCGGCAAGCCGAGATATTTCGGTGGGCGGGCCAACCCGAGAAAGAGAGGGGATCGCATGGCCATCAGGTAAACCCGTCAACGATGGTGCCCGCGGAGAAGATCAGGACGATCCCGATCACCACGGAGGCGAACCATCCCCAGTTGAGCCGCCCCATCATGCACATGAAGCCAGTGCCGATGACGGCGAGCGTCGCGACCGCGATGCCGATTGGGCCGGTGAGCGCCGCTTCGATTGTCTCGAGCATTGTCTGGATGGGCGAGAGGTCCTGGGCAAGGGCAGGGGAGGCCCATAAGGCCAGAAGGCCAATGATTGGAGGCAGGTATCCTGGAGGCAATCTTCGCATCGGTTTCCCTCGTTTCAGGTCTTACTTCAGGTCGAGCACGACGACGGGACGCGTGGCGTCGCGCGTTGTCGGCCCAGTCAAGTTTTGCGTGGTTTCGCCGGAAAGGCGCGCGCGGATGCGATGCACCCGGGCGATGTAGTCGCGTGTTTCCGTGAAGGGTGGCACGCCCCCGTATTCCACGACGCGATGCGGCCCGGCGTTGTAGGCGGCCAGCGCCAGATCGACATCGTTGAAGGATTCTAGCTGCGCTAAAAGGTACCGTGCTGACCCGTCGAGGTTCTGCGCGATATCGGTTCTGTCTACGCCAAGGTCGCGTGCGGTGGCGGCCATGAGTTGGCCGAGACCATAAGCGCCTTTGTCACTGATGGCGTCAGGGCGATAAGCGCTTTCAGCTTCGATCAAGGCGCGGAATAGAGCCAGCCAGTCATCGGAGCTGAGCTCGAGTGCTCGTAGGGCTCGGTTGCGTTCATGTCTTGAAGCTGTCGCATGAATGGCCGCCAGCACATCCGACGGGACTATGGTCGCAAAGTCTTGCGAGTGTGTGGGCGGGGGGGTTCTTGTCTACCTGGCCGTGAACCGTCCAGCCGTCAGTTGTTCTGACGCTTCCGTCCGCTCCGAAGATCATCGCCTCCGCCGGGAGCGTCGAAGGGGATAGAGTAGTCGCTGTCAAAACACAGAGTGTGACCATCGCCGAACTCGTGGTGATGTTTGAAGAGGCCGGGCCAGATGTTGAAGAGGCGGGGTTCTGGTCCGTAAGGTCCGAACCGTGTCGAGACGAGGATCGCCTCGGGCTCTCCTTCGCGCAGGTAGACACACTGATAGCGGGGCTTCCCATCGTCCGTGAACTCGACAAGCTCGTACCGACAGCGGAAGTCGACTCCCGACCCGATGAGGTCCTTCACCCCATCAATAGTAATCAAGATTTGGTCTCTTGCGATCGGCACCAGACTCCCCCACTGGGAGTCCTTCTACAATCGGCAGCATTCCGCAGAAAGCCATCACTCTGCAATATATAATATTGCGCAATACGTATTTTGAGCGAGAATTGGCCTAATCACTCCAGGAGGCCGATATGAGACACACCCGACTTGCGTCACTGGTCCTAGCAGCCGGGCTGACGGTCGACGCCCAGAAAGCCCATGCCTACGATATGGATTGCGCCATCATGCTGTGTATGGCCGGTGGATTTCCATCGAGTGCTGTGTGCTCCGCCGCCTATGCCGAAATGATCCGGCGGATTACGCCCTGGCCGAGCCGGCCACCCTTTGGGGTCTGCACCTATGCTGCCGTTCCGGTTGCTTTGGGCGGACCGGGTGGAGAGGATGCTCTCGATACTTCGACACCGGACTACGAATGGCTACGCCGAACGCGCGTGCTTTGGTGGCGCGGTCGATCTTATGAGCCGCGCGATGAACCACGTCAGTGGGACTGGTCCATCAGATCCTGCGATCATGAAAACAAGAACTGTCATTATATCGTGCGCGTCTACGGCTCACATTCGCCTTGGCCAGCTACGTTCGCGTCGGAAAACGGTCAGAACATCCCGACACCCGGTTCGAGTGGGCTTTGGACCTTCTATAGCCGCGCCGTCATGATGGAGTATGGCGATTACGACGGCGCCATGGATTACACCGAATGGGTCAGATACTGAGGCGTCGTTCGGCAACTAAAGGTATTCGATATCGGCACGGGCCTGCGCCGCCAGTTTCGACAGGCCATGCCGGGTCAGGTCGAGCAGGAACTCGGACGGCGTCATTGGCGGGTTTTCATACCTCTTTCTCACGCGGCGGAGTGCACGGGCGCCGCCGGATGGATACAGGTCGTAGGTATTGGCGAGCATGTCATCCGCGCCGAGCGTTTCGACACCATAATCGTCGAGAACTTCGCTTGGGAAGTCTCGATGGTTTTCTGTCACAATAACCTGTGCCGAGCATCGGATCGCTGCCGCGAGAACGTGTCTGTCGTCCGGGTCCGGCAGGTCCAGACCAGCAATCAAGGGCTGGTATCCGGTCACGAAACATTCTTCGAATGTCTCTCTGATCGCGGCTTCCTGCTGGCGAATGCTCTCTTCGAGATGTGGTTTGAGCGCGATCAGGTTGCGTGTCCATTCGTCGAGAATCTCATCTGTGACCCTGGCCCGAAACAGGCCTTCCTGTGTGAACGTCAAGAGGACGTCCCGAACCCGGAACGGAAACAGGACGTTGGCATCGAGGACAACCACGAAGGGGTTGGCCACAAAGCTCATGCGTTGTCGAACTCCTGACCCAATCGCGCAAGGTCGCGCATCGCCTGCTCCTGGCGCCGCTCTTTCTCTTCCCGGTATTGCATGAGCGCCGTCAGAGGCACGCGCCGGTGCTTGCCCACTTCTTCAAATCGGATCTTCCCCTCCTTGAGCAACTTCGTGAGATGAGGGCGGGACACGTTCAGCATGTCGGCGGCCTCTTGGGTTGTGAGCATTGTGCCGACCGGAACGAGCGTGACCATGTTGCCATTGCTCACATGGCCGAGCAGTTCGATGATCAGTTTTCCAACCTCTGGCGCGATGGAGACCGGATCGCCGTTCTCTCCCGAGACTTTCAAGCCTCCGTCCAGTTCCATAGCCACGGCGATGGCTGTCGCAGCATGCGCGGCACTGTCGATTTCTTCCGGGGTCGGCGGGCGCTCCATAAGCCCGCTCTGGGCTGGTCTTTCCGCGGTATCGGCCATGGTTTTTCTCCTCGGTTCATCCCCTTAGATGTACCCAGGGAGTCACGCATGCAAGAGAAATAAACGGAATAAGTGAAATAAGTGTAACGATTTTGATAGACGGGTCGCGCCATCGAGTGTAAACAAAACAGGAACAGAATCGCCTTGCGGAGCAGTCTCATGGGCAAGAACACGAAACGCACCTCGCGCAAAGTCGCGTCGCAGGCAGCGGCCACGCTAAGCGACCCGAACGCCTCCGCAACCGCCAAGAGCCTGGCGGCATCGGCGCTGGCGCAGTCCGGGACTGGTAAACAGACGGGGGCGGCGATGGAGGACAAAGCCTCCAAGGTCCTGCAAAGCGACAAGTATAGCAGTGACACGAAATCGTTGGCAGGAACGGTTCTCTCGCAATCGAACAAGGCGCGCTAGACTAGGCGGGTCCGGATCTATCGAGATCGATATCTCGTTCGATGATATTGACTACGCAAATCTCCTCGGGCCTTACGAGCCAGACCCGCGTGCGGTCGCCGGTGTTCCAGAGATGCTCTTGCCAGACGACAAGTTCCGACCCGTTCACGATTGCTACGCCTTCGCGCACGGGCACGCCTTTGAGCGGACGATCATCCACCCGCCATCCCGGAGCAGGGTGTCGTCCGGCCTCCTAGCTGCGGGGTTTGAGAAGTTCCGAAGGATCGATGTTCAGAGCCTGGGCGATCTTTTCGAGCGTTGTCAGCGAGGCGGAATACTTGGCGTTTTCGATCTTGCCGACATAGCCGCGGTTCACACTTGCACGATGCGCCAATTCCTCCTGGCTGATGCCCTTGGCGCGCCGGGCATCTTGAAGATTCAAACCTACTCGTTCCTTCAAATTCATGACCGAAGCTCGGCCATGATGTGGCGTATTTAACCACGCAATATACTATACATTCGACGATGAAGCGGCTGATACTGTGTGATTTTCGGTTTCTAAAGGTGTCGATCAAGCTCGCCATTTGGTTGAATAAGATAGCATGGTGACTTCATGCAGCGAGGCGGAGTGGTCCTGTTGAGCAGAGTTTTGCCCATCGTCGCGGCTGAGGCAGGGGTGCGTCGCAACGGGTGTTCTGAATCCGATAAGGGTTATTATGTAAATTCAAGGATAGCTTTCTAGCTTTTGGCCTATGGTTATCCAAAGAACCTAGGTGTCACTTTCAAGTAGGCTTCGTAAGCTTCGCCGTAGCGTTCTTTCATCCAACTTTCCTCTGCATGGGGTGCAAAAAGAAGAACAGTTATTGCAGCCGCGCCCACGAGAAGTGCCGCTACGGAAGAGGAAAGCAGGAGCCATCCTAAAATCATGCAGGCATCTGCAACATATTGCGGATTTCGCGAGTAGCGATACAGGCCGTCGGTCTTAAGCGTACCCTGAGCACCACCCGTCTGAGCAATTCCAAATCCTCGGACGGCACTCCAGACCACGATATTCGACAATACGATGATTGGGATGCCCAACCCATACCGCATCCAAACCGGCAACTCCATTTGGCCCCAGCCAATCACTCCAAGTGCAATGAGCGTCCCAAACAATGCGAAGGTGGGAACCCAAACAAGGATCGGCGTCCAGACACTGTAGGCTTTCGGTGGCCATATGCGCCTCGCAGGACAGGCGATCGACCAAACCAGCGCACCGAGAGTTGCCACGGCAATCAAAAGGCCGATGATTATGAGCACGGAAGACACCTGAGACCTACTGACTGTGGAGCTTGTCATGGCCGAACAGTGGAGCCTCACCGTCACAGACACCGTTGCGCTCGAACTCTAGCGTGGAATGTGTAATCCCGAATTCTGCACCAATTCGTGACTTTAACTCAAACTTTAACTGCTCTAGCCGGGCCCAAGCTGTGTCCTCAACGACGACATGTGCATCGAGTGCTGGTGCGTTTTCTTCCATCTGCCACAAGTGCACGTGGTGGACGTCCTTAACGCCATCTGTTTGGCGCAGAACGGCCACCACCTCCCCTCCGTCGATGTCCGGTGGACTGCCGAGCATAAGCGTGCGGATCGGGCCACCAATCTCAGCGAATGCCAGGTACAGGATGTAAATCGCGATCCCAATCGTGATCGCGGGATCAACCCAACGCATGTCGTAGAGAATAATGAGCGTGCCGCCGACGATCACGGCGACCGAGGCCAAAGCGTCGGACAGGTTGTGCAGGAACAAGGCGCGGATGTTCTGGCTGCCCTTCTGCATAGAATAGGTCAGCGCCGCTGTCAGGGCGTCGATCACCAACGCTAATCCCGCGATGATGACGACAGTCCACCCCTGAACCTCGGGTGGTTCAAACAAGCGCATGCCGCCTTCGTAGATCAGATAAAGGCCGATCATGATCAGCGTCGTGTAATTGATCAGTGCTGCCACGGTCTCGATCCGGCCATAGCCAAACGTCATCCGTTCATCGGCAGGCCGACGCGCGATCTTGCGGGCCGCAAAGGCAATGACAAGCGCCGCCATGTCCGAGAAGTTATGGAGCGCATCCGCGATCAGAGCGAGTGAGCCTGCAAAAATGCCGCCCACGATCTGCGCAACGGTCAGAAGACCGTTGGCCCAAATCGCAATGGCCACGCGGCGATCCCCGCTGGATGGGTCCAAGTGGGCATGGCTATGACCGTGGTGATCATGCGGCATGGGTCTCTCCCTCATGCTGGTGCGCAACGGTCGCGTCGGGTTTCAGACGGCCCGCGCGGAAGGCTCGCACGCGGGCGTTCATCCAATGCCGGATGATGTTGCGATAGAGCCAACCGCGCAGACGACCGAACTTCTGCTCATGTTCTGCATAGAAGACGTCGGGCGTGTCGAAAGTTCCAAAATCCTGAACGATCCCGGTTTCCTGAATGTAGGTGTCCTGGCCGTTCCATTCGACGGGCGGCGCGCTCAGGCAATCCGTTCCCGCGCCGAAACCGCACAGGTTCTCGCGGTCGGCAAACGAAGATTGCAGAATCTTCAGAAATGCGCTGTCAAGAATGAAGCCTTCCAGGTTGATCCATCTGCCGTCCAGTTCGACCTCGATCCACGAGTGTAGGATCTCTTCCGGTGCAATTGGGTAGACTAGTTCCGGCACAACGCCGCGCTGAAGGCCCTTGTGGATCGTGAACCCGTGGATCCTGCACTTTATGCCTACACCCCGAAGGAGCGCCATAAGGAGCGTGCCCTTGGTGTTACACTGACCATAGCCATCGGACAGCACCTCGGACGCTGGAATGTCGTCGGCGCGGTTGTATCCGAAGGCGATTTCGTTGCGCACAAAGTTATAGACAGCTCCGATTTTGTCGGTATCGGACAGATCGCGCCAGCCCCTTCCATCAATTAACTGCGCGATAGGGGCCGCGCCAAAATCCAGGATTGGGGTTGCCGTCAGCAAGGGGTTTTCATGTGCCACAATGGGTCTCCTCGAATCTTTCGAGGATATAAATAATTGCTACAGTCACTGTAGGTTCAAGTAAGAATATCGAAAAGTTTGCCGTGCCTTTTCAGGCGCCAATCTGATCGTGCTCGGTCAGACACTCTGAATGGTCTCTAAGCACCTCAAGAACACGGCATTGCGCGGCGTTACCGCCGCTGCATTCCTTGACCATGCGCTTCAGTTCCGCGCGCAACGCTTTCAACCGTTCCATCCTCTGCTCAACGAGCTTCAATTGTCGGCGCGCGATTTCATCAGCTTCATGACAGGGCCGATCCGGTGCGTCCGACAAATCAAGTAACTCGCGGATCGCATCGAGTGGAAACCCCAATTGTCTGCTATGCCGGATGAATGCGAGACGATCGAGCTCAGCGTCACCATAGCGTCTTTGCCCGCCTTCGGTTCGGCCGGGCTCCGGCATCAGGCCTATCTGCTCATAGTACCGGATTGTCTGAACCTTGGTGCCGGTCTTCTTCGCGAGCGTACCAATCGTGAGCATGATGAAACCCCGTTAATCCTCCAGTGAATGTAGATTTGTCTCGCCTGTAGCGCAACCGCGGAACTCACGTTTTGGCGATCTCCGGCGCGCGCTTTACAAAACCTCTTGAACCTACAGTTGCTAGAGGGTGTAACCCAGCTTGAAAATTAAGAATCAAACAGGCAGGACGAATTGCGTCTTTCAGGCATACAAAAGGTTTTATGGGTTCTGGCAGGCACAGCGCTTCTTGTGTTTGCGGTTTTTCAGTTTGCCGGACATCGGACCGATACCGACGCAGACATGTCTGACCCAGCCTTTCGCGCGGCGTTCGAACTGACAGATCACCAAGGAATGATCCAGACCGAGCGCGACTTCTCCGGGCGGTGGATGCTCGTCTTTTTCGGCTTCGCGAACTGTCCGGATGTGTGCCCAACAACGCTCGCCGAAGTTGCAGCCGTCATGGAAGACCTGGGAACGGATGCAGAAAAAGTACAAGCGATCTTCATTACGATTGATCCTGAACGCGACACTCCCGCTGCGCTGGCCGAGTTCGTGCCCTTGTTTGATGCAGGTATCATCGGGCTGACCGGAACGCCGGAGCAGATCGCAGAGACGTCTGAGACCTTTCCGATCTTCTATGAGCGGATTGAAGAAGCCTCCGCGCCAGATGGCTACACAATGGGCCATACATCGCATTTGTTCCTGTTCGATCCCGACGCGGGCTTCGCGGATTCGTGGGCTTACGGCACACCCGCCGAAGAGATCCTCGCCGACCTAAGAGAGAGGCTCTGACCGAAATGACCCGCATATACGGAGAAACGGCCCTCGGGCTGGCGTGGGTGATCGCGCTTGCAGCCTCGCTGGCCGTTCTGTTCATTGGCGAGGTCCTGGGGCAGACACCCTGCCTGCTCTGTTGGTTCCAACGGGCCTTCATGTTTCCCCTCGCCATCGTGCTAGGACTTGGCCTCTGGTGGCGAGATGATCGCGTGGGCCGGTATGGGATCGCGCTTGCCATTGGCGGTGCCGCTGTCGCGCTCTGGCACCTGGGGCTTTATTTCGGTGTCATCCCGGAACGGATTCAACCCTGCACCGCAACAGGCCCCTCCTGCACGGACGACAACCAATTGGTGTTGGGCGTCCCAATCCCGCTGATGGCGCTTGCTGCTTTTGCCGCAATCGCGGCGCTGTCCGCTCTTTCTTTAAAGGACAAACACGCATGAACCGTCGTGGCCTCATTCTCTCTGTAGCAGCCCTAGGCGCCGCCGCTTTCGGGGGAGCAACTTGGTATGTAAACCGCCCTGCCCCGGTATCTGAGACAGAAGCCGTCGCCCCGGAATTGGCAGAAGTTCTGATACGGCCCTACTCTCCTGTTCTTGGTCCGGAGGACGCGCCTGTAACCATCGTCGAGTTTTTCGATCCCGCCTGCGAGGCCTGCCGGGCGTTTCATCCTATTGTGAAGGACATCATGGCTGAGCATGGCGATGCCGTGCGCGTCGTCATCCGCTACACGCCGTTTCATGGTGAGGGCTCGGAAGTAGCCATCCGCGTTCTTGAGGCCGCGCGCATGCAAGGCGTCTTCGAACCTGTATTGGAGGCTGTCCTGCGGGATCAGCCCCAATGGGCTTCTCATGGCGGCATGCGGCCGGAGTTGCTGATCGGGATAGCAGCATCTGCCGGACTGGATCCAGAAGCAGCGCAGGCGCAACTTCTTGCGCCACAGACAACCGGCGTTCTCAATCAGGATCGCGCCGATGTAGAGACCGTCGGTGTGCGCCAAACACCAACCTTCTTCGTCAACGGCAAACCGCTGGATCCATTTGGGGAGGCGGAGTTGCGCCGTTTGGTGGCAGATGAAGTCACGGCGGCCAACAGTTGACGCATGAGAGAAAAGGGAAAATCAAAGTGAAGACAGTAGTCTATGGCCTGATGGCCGCCCTCATGTTCGCATCAAACGCCGCAATGCCCGCTATCGCTGGTTCCGAGGACATTGTCGTCGAAGATGCCTGGGCGCGCGCGTCAATCGGCGTAAACCGTCCGGGGGCCGCGTATATGACAATCCGCAATACAGGCGAGGAGGCTGTGACACTCACCGGTCTCCGCACGGATTTGGCGATGATGCCTGATATTCACCAGACATCCACAAACGCCGAAGGTGTCAGCTCTATGGCCCCCGCAGGCGAAATTGAGATTGCGCCGGGTGAATCTGTGTCGTTGGAACCGGGTGGCCTGCACGCCATGCTGATGCGCTTGCAGCGACCGATGGCCGAGGGAGAAAGCTTCTCTTTGACACTCGACTTCTCGGACGGCGGTGAGATCATGGTCGAGGTTCCGATTCTGGGTATTGCCGCGCGCGGTCCAGAGGGCTGATGATCCTGCGCACGGCCCTCAAGTATGCCTTCACAGGTATCGCGGCGGTTGCCCTGACACTTGTTGTCGGGTGGTGGCGGGTTGATGGCCCCGGTGCGCCCGAACAGACGGAACTTCGACCGGTCGCCCTATCCGAAATGGAATTCCGCCTCTCCGATCACGAGGGAAACGAGGTGGGACCCGAAACCCTAATCGGCAGCCCAACGATGATCTTCTTCGGCTTCACCTACTGCCCAGACGTTTGTCCGACGACATTGTCGGACATCTCCGGTTGGCTTGATGACCTCAGTAAAGAGGCGGAGGGGATGAATGTGGTGTTCATCACCGTCGATCCGGAGCGGGATACTATCGAGGCGATGGCCGAGTATGTTGGCTATTTCCATCCGTCGGTCCGCGGGTGGACTGGCCCGGAAGAGGAAATTGCGCGCGCGGCACAGGGCTTCCGCGCACGCTATGAGCGGGTGCCGACCGACGGCGGCGATTACACCATGAACCACACCGCCAGCGTTTTCCTGTTTGACGCCGAAGGCCGGTTCACCACCATGATCGACTATCACGAGCCGAGGGAATTCGCGGTGCCGAAAATCCAGCGTGCGTTGGACTGAATAATTGAAGTGCAACAGTGTTGCTCACTTGACGAAGCTAAAGGATTATTGCCCAGCTGTTTGCGCGGTGGTCGAGTGTGTGATGCGCTCGACTGAAAAGGGAACGGGGTGAGAAACCCCGGCTGCCCCTGCAACTGTAAGCGGCGAGCAAGCCCGAAACTGCACCACTGACACATGTGTTGGGAAGGTCCGGGGGCGCGTTGAACCGCGAGCCAGGAGACCTGCCGCCAACGCAACTGCCGAGACATCGGCACCAAATGTCGTCAGGTAGGACGGCAAGGAGACTTGATATGCATATTGAACCCGGCGTCGTAGATGGCGCAAAAATGGTCCTCGCCTACGGGACTGCGGCCGCCGCAGGGGGGTACTCCCTAAAGCTTGCAGCGGACGACCTGAAAACACATTCAGCTATCTCATTTGGCGTGCGCAGCGTTCTTGCCGTTGTAGCAGTTTTCCTCTTTTTCGAAGTCTTCCCGCACTTCGCCGTTGGCATCTCGGAGGTCCATTTCATCCTCGGAACCACAATTCTGCTTTTGCTTGGCGCAGGCCCCGCAGTGGTCGGTTTGGCAGGAGGTTTGCTGGCGCAAGGTATGCTCTTTGCGCCGACTGACATGCCGATGTTCTTCGTGAATGTCACCACGCTGCTCTTCCCGCTCTTCGCCATCGACGCTTTGGCCAAACGCATCATTCCGGAACAGAAGACTTTTGTTGACTGCAACTACAGTGAAGTTCTCAAGCTGTCTTTCGCCTACCAAGGCGGCGTGATCGCCTGGGTTGCCTTCTGGGCACTCTATGGTCAGGGCTTTGGAGCTGAGAACATATCGGCAGTGACCAGCTTTGGGGCTGCCTACCTGCTGGTGGTTTTGGTTGAGCCGATTGCGGATTTAGTGGTCCTCGCAGCGGCAAAACTTCTTCGCGATACTAAGCCAAACGGCCTGTTCACTGAACGGCTGTTTAACGCAGCATAGATATTTCGCTACCGGCGGCCTCAAACTGAGGCCGCCTTTCTTTATGTCTGACCCAATATCTCCAGCACTTGCGCTTTAATCCAATTTACAGAGTAAGTGCTAGCATTGGCACTTCAAAAACTACGGATTGAAGTGTTTCTTTCCGTCGATCATGGATCTTGCCAGGTTTTGACGCTCAAGAAGACTCATCACAACTACTCCTGCAACGTGCAGTACGATCAATAGCAATGAATACGTCCCCAGAAACTCATGAGACCGTTCAAATAATTCAGCAACATTTCCAGAAAGTACTGTGCTCAACCATCCAGTCGTGCCTGTGAGAGCAAGCCAGGCAAGCAGGACAACGACCATAACCCCGCCGGCAGGATTATGACCTGCCTCTGCTGTATGTCGTCCGGTCAAAGCGTTCGTAAGATGCGCTTTGATAGTACTCGGTGACGTAACGAATTCGGAGAACCGCGCGTTGCGAGGACCCACAAAACCCCAGCCTATCCGAAATACCACGAAGCCGAGTATAATATAGCCAGTGTATTCATGTGCTGTGTCCCACTCTTCAGCTGTCAGTTGGGAGATGCAGTATGCAAAAACAAGCGACCAATGAAAGACGCGAGTGGTAATGTCCCAAACGGGGGTTTCGCGCTCATACATCATTTGCGAAAATCTCCATTGGCAGCATTGTCATGACAGGCTACGCAATCAGATCGATAGATGTTCTCAAAATCCTCGGTCTTAAAAGATTGGTTTTTGTGTTCTCGCAACCAGTGGTCCGTTTCCGTAATCCGAATCGGCCAATCGTTGGTTTGCCCCCGACTGAATCGGTTGCCAATCCAGGACGCATCCGCTGAATTTGAATTCAGATAATCTGTTATCGAAGCAACTGAATCTTCGTCAAGGCTCGCATCTTCACCAAAATGAGACTCAAGAGTGTTCATCATGTCCGTCCACGATGTGGCAGATAGCATAGAGGGCGGGAATGCAAAATGACAAGCCGAACACTCCTCTTTGGTCAATGCATGGTTGACTGGGTCGATATTCTCATTGCGAACGCGCATACTCGCACTGAGAACCAAAAACCCCATCACAGTGACCAGAAAAAGGCGCGCTGCCATTTAATCACCGTTTCTCATAATAACCGTTTTCGGCCCGAAGATGGCAGACTGTGCAAACTGCCTTCAAACCCGCAAGTCCTGAAGGCAAGTATTCCTTGGAAATTGCGAAATGTTTTCCGGTCCAGTATTCGGTTTCAGTAATTCGAATTGGCGGATTTTGAGCATCAATGCCGCGTAGATACTTTGAGAATTGAGGTTTAGTATCAGCAGCTTGCGCAACAAGGTATTGGGTTATGTCTTGTATTGCTTCGAGTTCCAATGAGGCATCTTCACCGAAGTGGTTCTCCAAGCCCTGCATAATCTTTCTCCATGATGCCTCAGGCAACATCGAGGCAGGGTATGCAAAATGACAAGCCCCGCACTCATATTTGGTGAGTTGATGGGTGATAGGTTGCCTGAGATCATCATCCGCGAAAACCGGTGAACAGGCTAACGCCAAACCTAGAGTTGCTGCTAAACGCATGATGTCTCCTTACAAACCTTTCATGAAGCTTAAGAAATCGCCTTTTTCGATGGCAGTGCATTCCCTACCAAGAACGGACCTACAGTTTCTTCCAAACCATTTCTCGGCTTTTTTGAGCGTTTGATAGCGTTCTGGACTCACTGAAACCGCCATCGGATCAATCGCTTTACCGGCTCGAGTCTCGCCAACTTGCGTTGGGTCATTTGTGTGGCATGACGTACAAGATGGTGTGTCTGGTTTTCCTGATGAGAATTCCTTCAGATATAGCTCTTCTCCCCGATCAGCATCAAAACCCGCAAAGGACTGCGTTTCACTTTTGGCTTGAGCCATGTAGTAATTGATAAGATCGTCGACACCCCCTGCATGAAGTGTCGTGCCTAGGAATGAGAGCAAAAGCGCGATCGCGATCAATATATGTTTCATCTGCTTTCCGTTCTACAAATCGCCGCAGCTAGACTTCCAAAGCTGCGGCCGATGGACCCATTTCAACTGGCATTGAACGGCGAAAACGTAGACCACATATTGGCAAACAACCTGATCTGACTGATCTTCACGGGTTCAACTTCCAAGTAGTCTATGGCCAACGCGAGCACCGGTACATAGATGGTCACCACTTAGTACCGCCTACCCCAAACCCAAAACAAGGTTGTTCCAAGGACATCATCAGTTCTCTTCGGCTGCATTACCAATGGCTTTTTCGAAGGCAGCCAGCGTTTCGTCGCTCACATGATGTTCGATGCCTTCCGCATCGCGCTCTGCGGTTTCCTCGTCGATTCCCAGGCTTAGAAGAAATGCGACCACAATCCGGTGCCGTCTCCGACAGGCTTCGGCCAAGGCTTGGCCCCGCTCGGTCAGGAATATCGCGCGGTAGCGTTCACGCCGCACCAACCCTGCCGACTTTAATCGCGAAATGTTCTTTGTGACGGTTGGGGGCTTCACACCCAATCGTTCGGCAATTTCGACGGGACGCGCTTCTCCTCGGATTTCAATCAACTCCGCAATCAGCTCGACGTAATCCTCTGCCATCTCGCTTTCATGCGCTTGGCGCACGATCGCAAAACCTTCCGCCTGAGCTTCCGGAGCCCGTTCCACGGATTGAATGGTTTCACGGTCATGTGATTGCGGCTTCGTCATATCGGGACTTTGCCTTCTGCCTGAGCAATTGACAACTTGTTTGCTTTGGGTAGATAATTTAGACGCGGCTAACTTTTTGGCTGGAGGCCATCATGATCCGGAAACTCTCAGGCTTGCTGGTTGCGGCGTGGATTGGCGCAGTAGCCGCTTTTGGGCCGTCCCATGCAACACCGGCAAAGGAAGCGTCGTGGTTGCCAGATGCAGCGGCCTATCGGCTGACCCTCTTTCTGGGAAATTTGGAGCCAATCCCTTGGGATCAGGTTGAAACCGCCTGGTCCGATCCCTATCACGGCTCGGATTTTTCTGCGGGCGCGCTTGCATGGTTGAGCGCGAATAGCGACATCGGTGCAGAGCCGGTGCTAAACGCGATTGCGCGAAGAGATCGTCAGGCCCTTTTTGAAGCCGCGACAAAAACAATCGCGCACAGAATCGAAGAGGAGTTAAACCGCGCGCTCAACGCGGACGACCCAGCCACCGCGCAGCAGGCGGTACAGACCGCGCGCAAACTCTACCGCGCCTTTGCGGATGGCATCGGCGCAGCCGATGCCGATGCAGCGCGCCAAATTGGCCGTGCATGGCTGGAACTGAACAACAGCACCGGCTCCGCCGGAGTTCTCGGCGCGGGAGCGACACCTGCCGACCGAGAAGCGATGGTCGCTGCACGGACGACCATCTCAAGCTATCTCGCTGAGAATTACCTGGCCGAAGACTTCGCCCCGAGGCGACTGCTTACCCCATTGCCTGAAACAGCCATACTCAGTGGGCGCGATATCGACTTACCGCCGAGCCTTCCGCCGGGGGCGGATATCTTTGATCAAGACCCATTGCCGCTGCTTGTCCTGAACTTCGAGGAACAGGGCATCGATGAAACCGATCTGCCTCTGATCGCCTACGGCGACATGCTCTTCGATAGTGCCCAGATATTCGGCGGCCCCGCGCGTGATCTTGGAATCGCGTGTTCGACGTGTCACAACCGGTCGGACATCAATCAGCGGCTCTTCATTCCGGGTGCCAGTCATCAACCCGGTGCCGTCGATGTCGACGGCGCCTTCTTCAATCCGATCTTCAACGACCGGCGTGACGATCCGCTCGATATTCCCAGCCTGCGCGGCCTGCGGTTTACCGGACCCTATGGCCGGGACGGTCGGTTTGCATCACTGCGCGACTTTACACGCAATGTGATCGTCAACGAATTTGCTGGCGCGGAACCAACACCCTTCATGCTGGATGCGCTGGTCGCTTATATGCAGGAATTCGATTTTCTTCCAAATGCCATGCTGACAACGGACGGCCAGTTGACCGAGGCCGCCACAGATGCGGCGGTGCGCGGGGAAATCCTTTTCAACCAAAACTTCGAGGGGCTCGGCGACCGGTCCTGTGCCAGCTGTCATGTGCCAAGCGGCAACTTCCTGGACCGGCAGGCGCATGATATCGGATCGGTTGCTCCGGGTTATTCGGGCGCGCGCTCAGGTGCCCTCGATACGCCCACGCTTCTTGGAACGGTCTATACAGCACCTTACTTTCACGATGGATCGCTGCCGACACTTGCCAGTGTCGTTGACTGGTTCAACGACACGAAGTCGCTCGGCCTCACTGAGGCAGACCGCGCGGACCTGACCGTCTATCTCGAAACCATCGGCGCGGCGGACGAACCCTATGAGGCCTTCGATGCCGAGAATACGCCCTTCCGCCTTGCGTTCGCGGAACTGACCACATTCGCGTCGACGCTGGATACGCTGCTGCCCCGCCGGGACGCGGAACACATCCTTCTCTTGGTCGAAACGGTCGGGGCGGACCTTTCGGCTGACGCAAGTACGATGTCCAATCTGTCTGCCCGCCCGGACGTCTATGCGCTTGCCGAGCGGTTGAACCAGGTTGGCGCGGCCGTGCGCGCAGAGGACTGGGACACCGCAGAAGCAAGCTGGGCGGCATTCAAAGCCGAGGCCATGACACTCGAAGCGAGGGCATTCTGATGCAGGTCCGTTTGAATCGCAGATCATTGCTGGCCCTGTCCGTCGCCGGTGCATTGTCTCTGGGAACACCTCTTGCGGGGCAAGAGACGAGCCTACGCCTCGCCTTCATTCCGCAAGAAAATCCTGACAAGTTGCTTGGCGATATTGCGGCAATCACCAACTGGCTTGCCGAACAAATCGGCGCTCCCGTCGAGGGGTTTGTCACGATTGATCACGCTGCTGCCGTCGAGGCGCTTCGCAATGGAGACGCAGATATCTCGTTCATGGGTGCCCTGCCCTTCGTGCTGGCAGAGGCCGAGATCGGTGCAATACCGCTCCTGTCCGAGGTTTACCGTGACCAACCGAGCTACACAGGTCGAATCTTCGTGCGCCGAGACAGCGGGATCGAGACGCTAGCGGATTTGCGGAACAAGGACATCGCGTTCGCCGATCCCATTTCAGAATCGGGCTACCTGTATCCGCTCGCCGAATTTGTGGACGCAGGCTTGTTCGCTGCACCAAGAGACGCAGACGCGTTCTTTGGTCGCGTGTTTTTTGCAGGTGGCTATCAGCAGGCCATGCAGGCGATGGCCGAGGGCCTCGTCGACGCCGCAGGAGCGAGCCAGTACGCCGATCTACTTCTCAGCCCCGAACAACAAGCCCAGGTGACCTGGATTGCGGAGAGCGATGCGATCCCCAGCCATGTGGTTATCGCGCGGCCTGGACTTGATGCAGGGCTTCAGGCGCGATTTGTCGACACCATGTTGCGGCTGAACGCTTCGGAAAACCGCAACCTTCTCCGCTATCTCTATGGACCCGATGGATATGTCAGGGCGGATACGGCCAACTATGAAGGGGTGCGCGCCATGGCGCGGCGATACGGGTTGCTGGGATGAAGTCAGCCATTCAAATTGACGATCTCAGCTACACGCATCCGGGTTCAGACTTTCGTGCTTTGGAGCATGTCTCTCTTGCCGCGCCTGCAGGCCAGAGTATTGCGTTGCTGGGCCCGTCCGGTGCGGGCAAGACCACATTGCTGACACTGCTCGATGGGCGACTTCGTGGCTGGCGCGGTCGCGCTTCAGTTCTGGGGGCATCCCTTGACCCCGATCATCCGCCCGCACGCGCCCGACGGCCCGACACCGGCTTTGTATTCCAGGAATTTGCCTTGGTCGAGCGCTCTTCGGTGCTGCACAACGTGCTGAATGGCCGTCTTGGCCGCATGTCTCCATTGCGCGCGGTCCTGTGGTGGCCCACCTCTCAAGACTTGAATCTTGGGCGGGCCGCACTTGCGGATTGCGGCATCGCGGATCTGGCAGAGCGTCGAGTCGACAGTCTCAGCGGGGGGCAGCGGCAACGGGTTGCCATAGCGCGCTGTCTTGCTCAGGAACCTCGCCTAGTCCTTGCTGACGAACCGATCAGCAACCTCGATCCTGCACGCGCGACAGAGATCCTGACACTGCTGACCGGAGCGGCACACGCGCGGGGTGCGACCGTGATGTTCTCTTCGCACCAGCCTGATCTCGCCCGGCGCTTTGCCGATCGTATTGTTGGCATGCGGGACGGGCAGATTGCCTTTGACGTGGCTGTTGATGACCTGAGTGAAGCCGCAACGGTCGAGCTTTATCGCGAGGCTGGGATCCCTACCGGTACCGGCCTCAGGGCGGTCAGCTGATGAGGTCGCGCGGGTTAGGCAGTTTCGCCGCCGGGCTTCTCATCGCTGGCGCAATTCTTTGGTCCCTTTTGACGACCGACGTCGAACTGTCGCGTCTCTTGTCAGCAGGCCCCCGGATTGCCGACTTCCTCGGCCGTATGGTGCCGCCTGATCCAACCGTCATGAATGAAATCATGAAAGGCAGCGCAGAAACATTGCGCATCGCGATCCTGGGGTCCTTGGGCGCGGTGTTTCTCTCCGTACCGCTCGGGATACTCGCGTCCGAAACAATGGTGTCCCCGGCGGTCTTTCGTCCCGTCCGCACCTTGCTTGCCCTCATTCGCGCGGTCCCGCTGATCCTCGTCGCTATGCTCATGGTCGGCGCGGTCGGGCTTGGCCCTCTGCCTGGCATCATCGCGGTTGCCATTCACGCGACCGGCATGCTCGCAAAGTTCTATGCCGAAGCTATCGACAGCGTATCCCGCGCACCGATTGCCGCACTGGAAAGCGCTGGCGCGGGACCGCTAGCGCGGCTCAGGCACGCAATCTGGCCGCAGATGGCACCCGTCGTCGCGCGAGACACAATTTTCCGGTTCGAATTGAACCTGCGGGAGTCGCTTATCCTGGGCATCGTAGGTGCTGGAGGAATTGGGTTCTACATCCAAACCTATGTGCGGTCGTTTCAGTACGACAAAGCGGCAAGCGTGACTCTGGCCGTGATCGCCATGGTAATCACCATCGAGGCAATCAACGTGGCGCTCAGACGGCGGTTTGCGTAAACCCACCCAGCGAAGACCCATCCGAGGCCTTCGTCTTAAGCATAAATCTCGATGGGTGTACCGTCACTGACCATGGCGTAGATGTCTTCGATCTCTCGGTCCGTGACCGAGATGCACCCTGCCGTCCAATCCCGCTTATCCTTGGGATCAACACCAGGGCGTGGGCCACCGTGAATGAAGATATCTCCGCCGGGCGAACGCCCCTGCGCCTTCGCAAATGCGATGTCCGCCTCGTTCGGGTACGAGATCCCAATGGAAAGATGAAACAGACTGTCAGGATTTCGCCTGTCAATCACATAAGAGCCTTCTGGCGTGCGACCGTCCCCTTCAAACTGCTTGTGACCTTCGGGTGCGAAGCCAAGGCCCATGGGAAACGTGCGCAAAACACCTTCTGTCCCATCGAGGACAATCATGCGCTGACTCTTATAGACCCTCAGCCGGGTCACCTCCGGCCCCCTGTAAGTGCGGAACTTGTTCGCACATCCAGAAAGAAATGTCGCCAGCGCTCCCAGGAGGATCGTGCGACGTGAAACTCGAAAATTCACTGCTCAATGCCTCTTTCGTGAGGTCTCTTCCGAATTTGACACTAACGTGGCGTGCCAGCCCATTCAATGGCCGTGCGCCAAAGCACCTTCGGCCAATCTGTCACCGACGCGGTCACCGCCTTGGGGTGGAGACTCCGCACGGTGTCCGTTCAAAAGTCTGAGCGCATTTGCGACCACCAGCAGTGACACGCCAACATCTGCGGCAATTGCCCCCCACATCGTCGCCATGCCAAAGGCCGTCAGCCCCACAAAAACGGCTTTGGTGGCGAGAGAAATGCCGATGTTCTGCCGAATGATCGACATCGTGCGGCGCGAGTGACCGATCAGCCAGGGAACTTTGCCAATGTCATCGGTCATCAAAGCGATATCAGCAGTTTCTATGGCCGCATCCGAGCCGACAGCGCCCATGGCAATCCCGTAATGCGCCCGCGCCATGGCAGGCGCATCATTGACCCCGTCCCCGATCATCGCGACCATGTCATGCTCTGCGACCAACTCCTCAATAGCCGTCACCTTGTCTTCGGGCAAAAGCTTGGCCCGTACCTCATCAATGCCAACCTCGTCGGCCACGGCACGGGCTGTGCGCTCGTTGTCACCGGTCAGCATGATGATCTTTGTGACGCCCTGCGCGTGCAGCTGTGCGACAATACCTTTGGCATCGGGGCGAATGCGGTCGCGCAATTCCAGAAGCCCTGTCACACCGTTCTCATTGCCTACCGCTACAAGCGTGCTGCCCGCTTCCTCGATCCGGTTCCGCAGATCAGATGGAATGGTGTCGCCAAAGCCCTTTTCGACCGCGAAGCGATCCGAGCCGAGCCAGACACTCCGCCCGTCCATGCGCCCTTCCAGCCCACGACCCGGAACCGTGCGGGTGTCTTCGGCGGCCTTGACCGAAATCCCGTCCTGCTCGGCTTTGCCGAGAATGGCGCGCGCGAGGGGATGCGACGACCGGGCCTCCAAAGCCCCAGCGATGGTGAGGAGATCGGCTTCGGACACATCCCCCAAAGAATACACTGCGGCCACCTCCGGCTCGCCCATGGTGATCGTGCCGGTCTTGTCCAAGGCGAGGGCCGTGGTGCGGCCGGGCGCTTCAACATAGGCGCCGCCTTTAATCAGCACTCCAGCGCGCGCGGAAGCCGCGAGGGCGGCGACAATGGACACTGGCGTCGAGATGACCAGCGCACACGGACAGGCGATGACCAGCAAGACCAGTGCGTTGTAGAACCAGTAGTTCCATTCACCGCCCAAAAGAAGCGGAGGCAGGACGGCGATTGCGACGGCAAGTGCCATCACGATCGGCGTATAGATCCGAGCAAATTTTGCGACCCATTGCTCGACCTCAGCGCGTTTGGAGTGCGCGTCGCTGACCATGCGGATGATTTTCGACAGCACCGTGTCAGTCGCCGCTTTCGTCGCGCGGACCGTGAGCGTTCCCTCACCATTGATGGTTCCTGCGTAAACCTCATCACCGGCCTCCTTCGGGACAAGCGCGCTTTCGCCTGTGATCGGAGCCTGATCAACCGCCCCTGCCCCGTCCAATACCTCACCATCAAGTGGGATGCGATCGCCACCCCTGACAATGAAATGCGCCCCAACGGCGACTGCGGAAGCCGGAACGTCTGCCTCGGATCCGTCGTCGTAGAGGACACGTGCTTTTGGCGGTGCGAGATCCAAGAGCGCTGAGACCGCGTTTCGGGCCCTCCCGACACTCCAGCTTTCCAGATAGAGAGACAAAGAGAAGAAAAACGCGACAGTCGCGGCCTCAAAATATTCCCCAAGCGCGATGGCACCTGCCACGGCCACAACCATCAGCAGGTTCATGTCGGGAGACATTCGACGCGCAGACGACCATGCTTTCGGTGCGACCAACCAAACACCGCAAAGAATTGCCAACCCGAAAAGCGCGACCTCGGCAACCGGCATTGCAGCCTCGCCATGTCCCGAGAACAGACCGAGTGCGCCGCCCAAGCCAGTTTCCACGATATGATACCCGAACCCTGCGGCCCAAAACCCGCCACTCAGAAGCGTGAACCATTTCTGCTTGGCGAGATGCGCCGCCTGATCGGCGCTGGCATTGTCCGCGTCCCACGCACGGGCCGTCATCCCCGTGCTGGCAACCAAGTCCAAGATCTGGCTGTCCGAAATCTGTGCGGCGCTTTCCAGCACGGTCATCCGACCGTTGATCACATCAAAAGCCAAGTGCTCTGCCCCGCCGAGTTTCGGACCGACGACTTTGGAGAGGATGGAGACCTCTTCGGCGCAGTCGAGGCCACTCACCTGAAAGCTTCGGCCATGCTCGGGCAGCGTTGAAGGGATTGCGCCCGCAGATCCCGCGCCGCCACCGCAGCAGGTTGCCTCACCAGACCCATGCGTTGAATGGTCATGTGCGTGAGAGACGTCGTGTTGCTCGGTCTCGGAATTTGCCGCCATTTGTTCTCTCCAGAAGCATATGTTGAAACGACTCTAATGTCTCCAGTGGCTTTAGGTTCAAGGCCTAACTCCAATGTCGTTGTAGATTTCCAAACGGCACAACTGAGGTCGTTGCAACATGGCGCAGAGAATGCGATTGATATCCGTAGAAATGCAAATTGTGTGAACTGGCAGGGGGTTGTCGTGCGAAATGGATCAGGAACACTATTGGTAGGCGCTATTTTATTGAGCGCGTGTTCAGCCACGACGCCTCCAAACGGGTCATCGAATATCGGCAACGCTCCGGAGGCCGTTGTGGAATTGGCCGGGCCAGGTCAGAATCTGGCTACAGCCCGCCTTCGCCCAGAAGACGGTTGCTACTGGTACGAACACAACGGGCCAGTCGAAACCACGCTCTTACCTTTGCGCACAGCGAATGGTAACCCGATCTGCGTGGCCAAAGAAGCCTGACTGTTCCTTGCGGAAGAGGTCATTCGGCAGCGTAAAGGTATGCCGTCGAGCCGATCTGAACATTCGGATAGAGATCGTTGATATGCGCCATCACCATACGGACGCAGCCTGAACTGGCCCGACCACCGATAGATCGCGCCTGAGGCGATCCATGTATTCTCAGATAGGTGTCTCGATTGCCAACAAAGAGGTAAAGCGCACGGGACCCAAGCGGATTACTCGGCCCCGGTTCCTGCCCATCTGCCCATTGAGCGTATTCGGGGTTCCGCTCGATCATGGAGGCCGTTGGCGTCCAATGCGGCCATTCAACCTTGCGCCTTATTGTGTAGGTCCCCGGCTCGTAAAGGTTACCCCTCGCAATCGCCACACCATAGCGCATCGCTGTGCCGCCATCCTCGATGTGATAGAGATAGCGCGCAACCGCATCGACGTGGATGTCCCCGGGTATCAGCCCATCGTTCGCAGCCACCCGCTGCGGGAGAAACCGAGACTGCAGCCCCCATGGGTTTGACGTCGCCGGATCGTACCCTACTGGAGTGACTTGCGCATCCCAGGCGGCCTTCTCGCTATTTGTCGGCCAGCTTTTTGCCAACACGGGGCTTGCCAACGGTGCCGAGAACAATGCAGCGCTCGTTGAAATGAAATGACGTCGTGTCAGCATTAATCGTACTCCGGCTTCTAATTCCAACAGTCTTGTGGCGTTTGTCATCGGGTTTTATCGTGGTGATACAACCTCAAGCAACTATAGGTTCAAGTGTCCATCTCAGTTTTCTGGTCAATTTTTCTTGAGTAATAGGGCTGATGAAACAGCCGAATTTGGCCATTCACATGTCATATCCCACCGAATTCCCTGAATGCGAGTAACGCGTCACAACGGTTCCTGTTGCGCGATTTTGGGTTGCGCGAATGAATGCTTGTAAGCGGCGTACGCCCAAACCACTGCAAGCATAAGACTAAGCACAGCGTTCCAGCTCGCCATAGACAGGCTGAGGAACTCCCAGGCGACTTCGTCGCACATGACCAAGGCTGATGGTGCGGATGATGCAGAGGGCAACAGGTCCGCGCCTGACAAGTTCGATATATCAAGACCAGAACCAGTGCATGACGTCGGTCCTTCCCACCATCCTCGCTCTACGCCTGTATGAAAAAAACCAATGCCTGCTGTTGTGAGCGCGGCAGCAGCACCTGCCGTCAAGAGGATTAGGGTGGGCACGCCTGTCAGGAGCAGTACGCCAATTGCCACAGCGATGCCGTGAGGATACCTTTGCCAGATGCACATCGCGCACGGCGCATAGCCAAACGATTGAAAAGCAAATGCCGACAAGAGAAGTGTTGCTGACCCGATCGCAGCTAACAGCCCAAAGTGTTTTCCCGTAACCGACATTGTTCTGTTTCCTGTCGGGGTCTTGCAGAATGTAGGCGCGCCCGAGCTTCGAGTATTTCCGTATCGCGCCAACTCAGTGTTTTCACGAGAAGAAATGTATCGGTTTGTAATGTTGACCTACTCCAAGACGGGGCGGTACGACGTCGCACGTGATCCCTTTCGCAAGGCCTCAGATGGATTCCAAGAAACGATCAACACTCTTGACGATCAGTGCGATCATCGCGGGCTATGCAGCGCTTCGAACCGTGCCCTCTTTGCTGCCGGAAAAACTTGAACTTGAAGCACTCGATCGTCCGAAAGGCTTCCGGAGATTTATCGCCGGTGAGACATCCGGATCGTTTGACGCGTTCGTCGGCTTGGACAGTCCGGACAGTGTGGATGTCGCAGCACGGAAGGCTGCGGCTATTGAGCGAGTCTCAGCAGATATTTGCGGCGCTCTCTACGGAGACCTCGACATGAGCAATGCACGTATCCCTTTGGCATCATTTTCTGACTATTATTGTCCTTTTTGCAGAGTACAAACCAAGAGCTTCGCCGATATGACAAGTAAAATGCCAGATCAGGTTGCAATAGCATGGCACGAGCTTCCTCTGCTGGGCGACAGTTCTAATCTGGCAGCAAAGGCGGCCCTGGCCGCCAAGCGGCAAGGTGCCTATGTCGCATTCCAGGAACGTTTGATGACCTCGCCATTTCAAGCCACACCGGAATACTTGGCCCGCCTTGCCGATGATCTAGACGTTGATGGCGCAAGGCTCGTCGCCGACATGGAAAGCCCGGAAGTTGCGCTAGAGCTGGAAAATAGCGCGGCTCTCGCGCAGGTTTTTGCCTTTGTTGGCACACCTGCCCTCGTCATAGGTCGTACAGTTGTCCAAGGTCAGGTCAGCGACAGAATGATACGAAGGATCATTGACCTTGAGCGCGAGGAGGGCTGGGACGTTGCCTGTGTGTCGGCCTGAAATAGGTGTGCTGTCTGCCGTTCTCTCCGCCTTCCTCTTCGGTCGAAATTGGAGACGGAATGGATAGGCGGCGCTTCATCCTGCTTGCTCCTGCGTTGGCCATAGCCCCCTATTCTGTGGTGGCAGCGACGCGCGAAGCCTGGTCAGCCGTCGAAGCTTCGGACGCGTTGGCGCAGGGCGAGATTTCCCTGATTGATATTCGTTCACGCGTTGAGTGGATGGACACAGCTGTGGCGAAAGACGCCTGGCCGATCAGCATGCATGAACCGAGGTTTGAGCAGAGGTTGTTCGCTGCACGCGATCTGTCCGGCGAAAAACCAATCGCCTTGATCTGTGCCACCGGAGGGCGGAGTGGCCGTCTCTTGAGCGCTCTAAATCGAGCGGGATACCCGGGCTTCATCGATGTCTCAGAAGGCATGTTGGGATCACTGAAAGGGCCAGGCTGGATCGCACGCGGTTTGCCTGTGACGGATCTGGAGGCGGCCATGGCCAATTTGCCGGACGTTCTCCGTTGATCGTGGGTCCGCGTCCATGAAGGGAGCGGTTTCTCAATTCTGGGCTGGGTTGCTGTCGATTGTTTTGGGTTGCGTAAGCATCCTCGTCTTCGATGCTGCCCATGCCGCGGAATCCGAGACTTTTTCAAACCCTGCGGTCTCGGCGCGTCTGATCTCGGCCGAAGACGGGATTGCGCCTGATGCCGCCTCCGTTTCCCTTGGATTGGCCTTGGAGTACGGCGAGGGCTGGAAAGGATACTGGCGTACGCCCGGCGAGGTTGGCTTGGCACCGAAACTCGACTGGGCTGGTTCGACCAATCTGAAATCCGCCGAGCTCCTCTGGCCCGCGCCGGAACGTTTCGAGGCCTTCGGGATCGAGAACTTCGGCTATTCAGGTCGGGTTGTCTTGCCGATCCGCGCGAGACTTGAGGACGCCGGCCACCCTCTGGAACTGCGTGCCCGCGTGTCCTTGCTGACATGTTCGACTGTCTGTGTGCCTCATGACTTCGAATTGTCACTCGCCCTGCCACAAGGCATCGGGATCGATACAGACTCGGCTCGCCAGATTGCTACTTATGCCGATCGCGTTCCCGCGGCACCCGAGAACAGCGACATCAGGATATCGGTCACGGCCCTAGATGCGCGCGACTCGGCACTCATCGTTATGGCAACGAGCGACACGCCGTTCGGTAAAGTCGACGTGTTCCCGGAATTCGGACCCCTTGTGACCTTTGGCAAACCAGATATCCGATTCGATCGCGATAGAACGGAACTCTGGGCACAAATACCGATCAACGCCTGGACCGAAGAGTACGCAGAGCCTTCGGTGACGATCACAGACACCGCACGTGCAATCACGGCGCCGATCACTCTTACCTCAGATCCCCCTGCCCCACCGTTTTCAAGCGCGAACCCTCGAACGAGTGTGCTGAAGGTCATGGCGGTGGCCGCCATCGCCTTTCTCGGTGGTCTGATCCTGAATGTCATGCCTTGCGTGTTACCCGTTCTATCGATCAAGCTCACATCCGTTTTGAAGGCAACCGGTCAGTCCCGGCAGATGACGCGCAACGGATTCCTGTTTTCAGCTTTGGGGGTACTGACATTTGTCTGGGCGCTTGCGGCTGCCTTAGTGTTTTTTCAATGGATCGGAGTATCCGTCGGTTGGGGTATACACTTCCAAAATCCGGTCTTCGTGACGCTGATGTTCATGGTCATCGCCGTCTTTGCCGCCAATCTCTTCGGTGCATTCGAGATAAGCCTGCCTGCGGCCCTTCAAGACCGCCTGGGTGCAAGCAATGCCAGAGCCGGGTACATCTCAGACTTTGGCACCGGACTGCTTGCGGCCATCCTCGCTACGCCGTGTTCCGCCCCGTTCCTCGGCACCGCGATCACCTTTGCGCTCGCGGGTACACCACTGGACGTGATGGTGATATTCACCGCGCTCGGGCTTGGACTGGCCCTCCCCTACCTCGTCATTGCCGCACGTCCCGAGTTGGTCACGCGACTGCCCCGGCCCGGGCGATGGATGCTTCTGGTCAGGATCCTTCTTGGCGGTCTGTTGCTGGCAACCGCCGCATGGCTCTTGTTCGTTCTTGTCGGCGTGGCGGGTGGGCGGGCAGCTGCCTTTATCTCGGCACTCACAGCTGTGTTCATCGTCGCCGCATCAATCCCACAGGCAAACCAATGGGTACGGCGTGCGGTTCTAAGCGCCTGTGTTTTTCTGGCGATTTTCGGGGCAGGTCTCATCTCAACCCCTGACCGCACCACTCCGGGGGTTGATGCGACATCTCACTGGCAGAATTTCGAACCTCTCGGCATCGCGCGCCGCGTCTCTGAGGGAGAGATCGTGTTCGTCGATGTGACTGCAGATTGGTGTCTGACCTGCAAAGCCAACAAGTCTCTCGTGCTCGACAGGGATCCAGTGCGTGCGCGGTTGCGCGGCGGTTCCGTGATCGCCATGCAGGCGGATTGGACCCGCCCGGATGACAACATCGCGCGGTTTCTCGAGCGGTATGACCGCTACGGTATCCCTTTCAATATCGTCTTCGGCCCGGGGGCGCCTTCTGGTATTGCACTCCCGGAGATACTGACACCACAGGCCGTGATCGACGCGCTCGACACCGCTTCTGTGCGCAGTCTTGCTAGGGAATGACGCCATTTCTTACGCTGGAGCTCCCGCGCCCTTTTCAGAATCAAACGTCCGGCGCTGGAGGCTTCCTAAACCAGATGCGTTTTCAGGGGAGGTTCTTCAATTCACCAGAGAGATCCTTCAAGATCGGGCAATCCGGCCGGTGATCTCCGTGACAGGCCTCGACGAGATGAGACAGCGTCTCGTGCATCTCCTGAAGCTGGGCAATCTTGTCGTCGATCGCTCTCAGGTGCTCTTCAGCTATGGTCTTTACCTGGGCACTTTCCCGCGTTTCATCCTCGTAAAGGGTCAAGAGATTGCGGCAATCCTCGATCGAGAACCCGAGCGCGCGCGCGCGACCCAGAAACGCAAGCTTGTGCAGATCGGTCTCGCGGAACGCACGGTATCCGTTGCCGCTGCGCTGCGGCCTGACCAGGCCGATATCCTCGTAGTAGCGGATGGTTTTGGGCGGGATGCCGGACCGCTCTGCAACTTCTCCAATGTTCATGAGACGATCCTCCTATTCTGCGGGTTGGGTCTGTGCACTGATCCGTGGTGCGGTGATGTCTCTGTCTTCACGCAAGGCCGGCGCGATGCGGCGCAGACGCAGGGCGTTTGTCAGAACCGATACCGACGACAGGGCCATCGCACCCGCCGCGAAGACCGGGGAAAGAAGCAAACCAAAGGCCGGATAGAGAACCCCGGCGGCGACCGGGATCAGCGCGACATTGTAGCCAAAGGCCCAGACAAGGTTCTGGCGAATGTTGGTCATGGTGCGCCTGGAAACCTCGACCGCATTCACCACGCCGCGCAGATCGCCTGACATCAAGACCACATCGGCGGATTCGATGGCGACATCGGTTCCGGTGCCGATGGCGATGCCGACATCCGCATGGGCCAGGGCCGGTGCATCATTGATGCCGTCGCCGACGAAAGCAATCTTTCGGTCTCCCGCGCGCAGATCGTCGAGCGCTGCGACCTTGCCATCCGGCAGGACTCCCGCGATGACATGGTCGATTCCGGTTTCGCGCGCGATGGCCTCCGCCGTCTCGCGTTTGTCTCCGGTGATCATCGCAACCTTGAAACCGCGCGCGTGCAGGGCTGCAACGGCTTCCTGGCTGGCGGGTTTCACGGGGTCTGCCACGGCGATCACTGCGGCCAGTTTGCCGTCGATAGCCGCATAAAGCGCTGTCCGGCCCCGCCCTGCCAGCTCGGCTTCCGTTTCGACCAAAGCGGCGATATCGATGCCTTCGCGGTTCATGTAGCGGTCCGCGCCGACCATCACCTCCTGTCCTTCGACGGTCGCGGCGACGCCATAACCCGTGATCGACCGGAAGCCCGTAGCATTCGGAATGGCGATCCCTTCGGCCCGCGCGCCGCGCACAATGGCTTCGGCGATGGGATGCTCAGACTGGGCCTCCACGGCAGCGATCGTGCTCAGCACCCTGTCTCGGTCCAAACCGTCGGTGGTGACCAGATCGGTCAGCGACGGCTGACCTTCGGTGACAGTCCCCGTCTTGTCGAGTGCGATGACATCGACTTCGGACAAGGCCTGGAGCGCATCCCCCTTGCGGAACAAGACTCCCATCTCTGCAGCGCGTCCGGTGCCCACCATAATCGACGTGGGCGTGGCCAAGCCCATGGCGCAAGGACAGGCGATAATCAGAACCGAGACGGCGGCCACCAGCGCGAAGGTCAAAGCGGGGTCCGGTCCGACAAGCAACCAGACCACCACCGTGAGCGCGGACATCGCCATGACCGCAGGCACGAACCACAGGGTCACGCGGTCAACAAGGCCCTGGATGGGCAGTTTGGCGCCTTGCGCCTCCTCGACCAGGCGGATGATCTGTGCGAGCGTCGTATCCGACCCGACCCGTGCGGCCTTGAACGTCAGACTCCCGGTGCCGTTGACGGTCCCGCCCGTTACGGCCGCACCTGCAGCCTTCTGCACGGGCACAGGCTCTCCGGTAATCATGCTCTCATCCACATTGCTGGATCCCTCGGTAACCTCGCCGTCCACCGGGATCCGCTCACCCGGTCGGACCAGGATCACATCGCCAACGGCGAGTGCATCGACATCGACCTCTACCGTTTCACGACCCCGAACGACGCGCGCGGTGCGGACCTGCAGGCCCAGCAGAGCCTGAATCGCAGCGCCGGTGCGGCCCTTGGCGCGTGCCTCGAGCCATCGGCCAATCAGAATGAGGACGACGATGACCGCAGCGGCCTCGAAATAGACCGCGCGCACCCCCTCTGGCAGAAGTCCGGGAAGAAAGGTTGCGACCACCGAATATACCCAGGCCGCACCGGTGCCGACTGCGACGAGGCTGTTCATGTCCGGCGCGCCCTTGAAAAGCGCGGGAAACCCCTTGGTGTAGAAATGGCGTCCCGGCCCGAAGAGGACGAGTGTTGCGAGGACGAACTGGATGATCCAAGACGTTTGGAGACCAATCGTCGTCATCACCAAGTGATGAAATGCCGGAACAAGATGGGAGCCCATTTCTAGGATGAAGACCGGGAGCGTCAGAACTGCCGCCAAAAGGACGCTGCGGCGCAACCCGTCGGCTTCTTCTGCCTTGCGTGCGACGCGAGATTGGCTCGCCCGCGCCTCCGCAATCTCGGCCGGATAACCGATTGCCGCTGATGCGGCCATCAAGTCGCCCAGAGACACCACGCCCTCGAGATACTCGACTGTCGCTGTTTCTGCCGCAAGGTTCACGCTGACGGAAAGCACTCCGGGCACGTCAGCCAGTGCCTTGTCCACCCGCCCGACGCAGGATGCGCAGGACATGGACGCAATGTTCAAGGTGACCTTGGATGTCCGCGCGGGATACCCCAAGGAGGCAAGCGTCTGTGTGGCGTCGGCAAGCCGAGACGGATCATCCAGCGAAAGGCGCGCCGTCTCAGACGCGAGGTTGACGGCGACTTCGGAAACCCCGTCGAGCCCCGCCAAAGCCTTTTCAACACGTCCCACGCAGGATGCACAGGTCATGCCTTCGATGCTGAGCGTTGTTTGGCTGGTGTCGGTCATGGCGTGTTACCTCGATTGCGTGCTCGAGACAGATATAGGGCTTCCAGTCACTGGAAGCTCAAGGGGTTTATCGGAGATTTCTTTTTGGGGCCGGCACAGCAGCAGCCTACAGTCCCTCTAAGCCCCTGTTTCCGATTGAAATGTATCGATTTGTAAACTTGTCGCACGAGCGATTGGTGCGCTATCTCCGAGGTAGGAGTATGTTCGATGATTATGTCAGATAAAGAAAAGCAGCCGCAGAATTCAAAGATGATGCACGTCGGCATGTGGGTGTGCTGCGCGGTGATGCTGCTTCCACTGCTTGTTTTCTTTGCCCGCGGCGGCACAGTTTCTGGCCTGCCGGGCAGTTTCGGCGCTCTAATCCCGATCGTCCTTTGCCTCGGCGCACATGGCGTGATGTTCTTCTTCATGGGGAAGTCCTGTCATGGAGGCAGCAAGTCATCGGACAGCGACGCGCCCGGCGTGGCAAAAATCCCTGTCCAGACATCAATGGACGCTTGACCTTCTACTAACCGGAAGCCCCGTCTCTCATCTGGTGAAAGAAAGGGGGCTCCATGCGACTTCACGTTCCGGACATGAGATGCGGTCATTGTACCGCAGCGATCACCAAAGAGATCACGGCCCTGGACACTTCGGCGAGCGTTAGGGCTAACCTAGACTCGCGAACGGTCGATGTGGACACGTCGTGCACGATCAGTGCTGTCGTCGAGGCGATCAAAACTGCCGGATACGCAGCTGAACCTATTTCTTCATAGCCCGCGCCTCTTGGGTGAGACGGATCATTTGATCTGCCTCGATGACGCCCGGAACCAGCGCATCTCCGATCACGAAAGACGGGGTGCCATTGAAGCCGAGCTGGCGGCTCATCTCCATTGACGCCGCGATATGGGCATCGATCTCAGGCGCCTGCATGTCCCGTCGCAGCTGCGCGATATCCAAACCAATCTCCCGTGCGACCTGGATGACGGACGCTTCCTCGGCCCGGCCTTGCATGCCCATCAACGCCCAGTGAAACTCCTCGTATTTGCCCTGCTCTCGCGCGGCCAATGCGGCGCGCGCGGCAAACACCGAGCCATCACCGAGGATCGGCCACTCTCGATAGACCAGCTTCACGTTGGGGTCTTCGTCCAGCAGTGCTTCGATATGCGGCTTCACCCGACGACAATAGGGACAGTTGTAATCGAAGAACTCCACGACCGTGACGTCGCCGTCTGGATTCCCGAGAACCGGCGCGTTCGGGTCGTTCTCGAGGAGATCGCGGTTTTCGGAGAGGACACTCGCCGCTGCGGCCGCCTGCCGCGCCTGTTCACGCTGTTCAATGATCTGAACCGCCTCGAGGACGATTTCCGGGTTTTCGCGGATGGCCTCCAGAACCAATTCCTTGACCCGGTCTTCGTTGAGTGCGTCGGCATGAGACGCGAGTGGGATAACCAGAGTGACAACCAGTGCCATTGCCGTTGCGATCTTCATGAGCGTTCTCCTAGTTCACCGCCACGCCCTTAGTGCGCGCGGCCTGCATGTCCTGAATTTCCTCGGGCCAGGTCGACTTGATGTACCCGAGAATGTTCCAGATTTCCTGATCGGTGAGTTGATCTCCGAAGCCGGGCATGCCGCTGTCGAACTCCATGCCTTGCGCCGCCATCATCTCGCGGCCTCCTAGTCTCGTGTAGTTAAACAGAACCTGGTCTTCGTGATGCCAGGTGTGACCGGTTTCATCATGGGGTGGTGCGGGCAGCCGACCGTCCTCGCCCGGACTTCGCCAGTTGTCCTGACCTTCCAGATTGACCCCATGGCACGCGGCACAGGTCTCGGCATAAAGCGCCTTGCCGGCGACGAGATCGACGCTTTCCGGCATCACACCGCTTTGGACATCACCGGCAGACCCGGTCCAGACATAGGCCGCCGCCCCGAGCGCCGCCAGGACACCAATCCCCAGGATGGCAGTCATAGCTCTCATGCCACATTGACCCATGCCATCATGCCGGACGCCGCGTGTGACAGCATATGGCAATGCAGCAGCCATTTTCCGGGGTTGTCTGCCACGAAGGCAATGTCGCGCACTTCGCCCCGGTCGAGCAGCGTGGTGTCGCGCAGCGCGCCGAGGCTGCCATCGGGTGCGATCTCGTGAAAATGCATGCCATGAAGATGCATGGCATGCGGAAACGATGTGTCATTGGTGATCTTCAGCCGAACGGTTTCGCCACGCGACAGTTCCGCCAGTGGCGGGCCATCCATGCCCCCCACTGCGCCGTTGAAGGCCCAGAAGTTTCCTGCCTCCATCATGTCGCGCATCGAAGACATCCGTCCGCCCATCATGGCACCGCGCATGCCGCCCATGGCCCCGCCCTCCATCAGCAACGCGATGTCCCTTGCCGATGCCAGATCGGGCATGGCATGGGCATTCGGCGGCAGGGGTTGAGGCGTTTCGCGCCGCGCTCGTGTGCCGTCGCCTTTCACCTCGAAGGCCACTTGAGAAAAGCTTTCATCGCGGCTCAATTGCACGATATGGCCCGCGCTGCCGGCCTCTGCGGTCACGTCGACGATCAGGTCCACCCGTTGTGCCGACGACAGCAGGAATGGACCCTTCACATGTTGCGGTGTGGCCAGCGGCATCCCGTCCATGGCCACGATCCAGCCATCGAGCCCCTCCAGCGCGAGTTGGAAAATCCGGGCGTTGGACGCATTGATCAGCCGCAAGCGCAGACGCTCATGCCGTTTCACGCTCTTTGCGAGATTGTAGACGCCGTTCGTTGTGATGTAGTTCCCGAGGCGCCCGGCATGGCTGAGGTCATGCATCGCCCCGAAGGTATCCGCGATCTGAGCTGTTTCCGGATCGATACGCCAATCGTCAAGGATCAGGACCTCTTCCCGGTCGATATCGATCGGCTCCGGCTCTTCGACGATCAGCGCACCCTGAAGACCACGTGCGACCTGCTCGAACGAGCGGTTGTGCGCGTGATACCAGTATGTGCCCGCGTCGGGGACGACGAAATCATAGTCAAAGCTGTCCCCGGGGCGAATGGCATCCTGCGTCAAACCCGCTACTCCATCCATCGCATTGTCGATGCGAATCCCGTGCCAATGGGTCGATGTCGGATCGGGTAAGTCATTGATAACACGCCTCTGTACCCGCGCGCCTTGCATAACCCGGATTTCAGGGCCCGGTGCGATACCATCGAACCCCCAGATCTGCGTTTTTCCGTAGTCGTCAGGTAAAAGCTGCATGTCGGCGACCCGGGCTGTCACCGCGCGCATGTCTGATTGTGCAGACAGTGCATTCGGCATGCACACCAAACCGGCAGCACTCATGCGAAGAAAATCGCGTTTTGAAAGTTTCATGATGGCACCGTTAGGATTGAGGTGAAGACAGCCGTGGCAAGCAAGATGACACCGATACAAACCCATTCGAGAGAAATCGATCTTGCAAGGTGCGGCCCAGCTTTGGGATCACCGCTCTGCAAAGCGGGCACAAGCCGTGTTTTGTTGATGGCGGCAAGGGCCAGAAGCAGCGTCACGACGGCAATCTTTGCCAGAAGTGTCAAACCATAGGCAGTGCCGAGAAGCGCGGGTAACGAACCAACCAGTCGCCAGGTCATTACCACGCCAGCGAGCAGCAAGAGTGGGACCGCAACAGATGCGACCTGTCCAAAGCGATGTCCAAGCACAGCAGCAACTCGCAATGTGTCCGCAGACCCTGAAAGCTTATGGAGCGGAAGAAGGACGCCGATCCAGAATGCGGCAACGATCAGATGACCGAACAAGACGCTCTGAAACCACAGGCGATCTTCGCTGGCGACATGACCGATCTCGCAAAAACTCCAGATTGCCAAGAAACTGCCCAAGAGCGCGACCCATAGCCACCGTCCCCCCAAGGCCACACCGGTCAGGAGTGCGCCCAGGCCCAGTAGCCGCGACAGCAGGGCGTCTCCGGGCGGCGTTTCCCAGAGCAACGCAAGGATTGCCAGATTAGTCATGCCTGAAGCATCATCCATGAGCACTGCGCCCCGCACGGCAAAGCCGAGGAATGACATTGCAGCCGCCAAAAGAGCAAAGAAAACGGCCCAGGCGCGTAGAAAACGGTCGAGCCCAGCCAACTGCTCGGAAAAGACTTGGCGACAGAGTATCAGCCCGGCACTCGTGAGGACGCCGAGATAGAGCAAAAACTTTGTGGCAACCGCAGCCTGTCCCCAGATATCCGGCACCGCTCACTTCACTTCAAACGAGAAGACACCGTTCATCGGGTGCCCATCAACACCAAGCCCGCGCCATTCGATGTGATACATCCCCGGCCCCATGGGCGTGAGAGGCAGCGAGAATTCTTTGACAAAACCGGATTGGGCGCCGAGGTCCAGAGCCTCGGTGTGCGTTTCAGCATGGGTCATTTCGACTTTCGTCAAACGCATCCCATCGTTGAAGCGCAGTTCAATCGTTTCTGGCACGACCTCAAGAACGGCACCATTTGCAGGCGTCATGCTTTCCTTCTCAGAATGAGCAAGAGCAGTCGAACCGATAAAAGTCAAAACCATGGCAAAAAAGAAATTGTACTTCACTGGAATACCCCTTCGTTAAGCATCACGATCGGTTGTGCCCGTTGCGAGCTACCCTGGTGATTGGCATGATCCTGCCGCGCCATATCAGATCAACCTGACTTTCGTGCCAACGGGCACTCGGTCAAACAATTCTTCAACCTGTTCGTTGTAGAGACCAATACAGCCGTTGGAGGACCGTCGTCCGATCTTGCGCGTGTCCGCCGTGCCATGAATTCGGTAATATTGCCACGACAGGTATAGCGCACGCGTCCCGAGGGGGTTTTCAGGATCGCCGCCAGGGATTCTTGCCGGCCATTCGGGATTGCGCTCGCGCATGGACGGGGTTGGCGCCCAACTTGGATTTTTCCGCTTCTCGACGACTTCGGTGTACCCACGCCTCGTCAATTCTTCTGTCATGGGAACGGAAGTTGGATAGAGGCGCATTTCGCCATCGGCTGTCCAATGCTGCAGCACTTTCGAGTTGGTGTCAGAGATGATCAAGCCGACACCGAGCGCGTCGAAATGGTCCTGCCAAGCATGCGTTCGAAAGGACGACACATTGCGCCGCACCGAGTTGACCTCCTGCGCTCTGACAAGAGAAGGCGCGAAGAGCACCGTGGCGCCAAGCCCGCGCGCAAAGCTGCGCCGGGTGAAAAAAATCGGTTTCTTGACTGCATGGGCCTGCCTCGTTTCCATGTCGAACGCTTTGTTTTCTATCGAAGATCAGTGAGCGACGGAATGCAGGAAGGCCCGGAATTTTGTAAGGTTATGTATCAACCCGCCGGTTGGATGGTGGCGCTACACTTTCTTGGTTCGAGCCGAAAATCCGGTTTCGGCGCGCGCTTCGGGATGCTCTGACGGAGATGTCATTGCAGCTCGATTCGCAGTTACGGGCAAAACAATGCGTGCACAGAGCCCGCCCTCTGTGCGGTTCGACAGGGTGATTGCGCCGCCGTGTTGCAAAACGATGCTGCGGGCGATTGAAAGGCCCAGCCCATGGCCTCCGGTTTCGCGGGAGCGCGATCCCTCGAGGCGCAGGAAGGGCTGGAAGACATCGCGCAACCGGTCATCGGGGATTCCCGGCCCATCGTCCTCGACCAAAATCTCGATGCTCTCGTCAAAGATGCCCCAGGTCAGGGTCGGGTTGCGCCCGTAGCGCCCCGCATTGTCGATGAGATTGCGCAAAGCACGGCGCAGCGCCTTGGGCTTGATCTGCACCATTGCCTCGGGTCCCGGGCGCACGTCCAACGCACCGTGGGTTGCGTCCCGAATGTCGGTCAGGAACGCGCCAATCTCGGTCCGTTGCAGGGCCTCGTCCTGTCCCACACCGCGCGCATAGGCCAGCGTGGCTTCCACCATATCCTGCATCTCGTCGAGAGAGGCCGTGATGCCGGTCTTGGTCTCCGCATCCTCCACCATCTCGGCATGAACCCTGAGCGCGGTGAGTGGCGATCTCAAGTCATGAGCCAGGGCGGCCAGCATTTGCGTCCTGTCCGTGACGAAGCGAGCCAGGCGCGTTTGCATGTCATTGAAGGCCGTAGTCAGGTTCCGCACTTCATTTGGGCCGACCGGCGTGAGGGGTCCTTGCCCGCCACCGCGCCCGAACTCCTCGGCAGCCGCGGCGAGATCATTCAGAGGCCGCGTGAGGCGCGTCAGCAGAAACCAGAATATCGCCAGCAGCAAAACGGCTGCCGTCAACACGAAAGAGAGGGTGGAGGCCCAGGACCATTGTATCGGCGGCCGCTCGAACCGGGTGGCGACGTTCAGCCATTGGCCGCCGGCAATGGCGATCGAGACCTCCATTTCGAGGGCCGCCAGGGTGCCCTGCATCATCTCGGCGTGCATTTCCGCCATTTCCGGAGAGAGGTTCGGCAGCGGCAACAGCCCCTGTTCAATCTCATGCACTTCGACCCGAATATCGCGGGTGTAGCCATCGTTCAAAAGCGCACGCACGCGCGCTTCGATCGCTCCGTTCTCATCATGGTGGGTGTGCGTTACGGCAGGCGTGTCGCCGAGATCGAAGCGTACAAGGGGCGAGTTTGCCGCGGCCACGATATCCTCATGCAACGTCGGCGGTGCTTCCTCGATCAGACGGGCGACGTTTGCTGCGCGTCCGGCTGCCTCGCTGCCGATGGCCGCTTGCACGGCAAGCGACCGTTCATCGACAAAAAGCCACAGACCCACGACCTGCGCCACGAACAGGACCACCACCACCAAAAGGGCGATCTGTGAGCGGAATCCCATCCGCATCAAGCCTCGACCTCCACATCACAGTTCAGGCAATACCCGCCATTGCGCACCGTCGATATGATCCGGGGGCGAAGCACATCGGGTTCGATTTTCCGGCGCAGGCGCGAAACCTGATTGTCGATCGTACGGTCAAATGGTCCGGCGACACGGCCGGCGCTCAACTCCAGAAGCTCATCCCGGCCGATCACCGCCCGGGGACGCTCCAATAACACCGTCAGCAACTTTGCTTCGGCCGTGGTCAGTGTATTGACCGTGCCATCGGGGCAAATGACATGGCTGGCGTCGTGATCGAATGTGATCCCGGCGAATACGGCCCGCTTGCCCGCAAATGTTCCGCCATGGGGTGCATATCCGTCTCTCGCACGGCGCAGGATCGCATTGATCCGGGCCAGAAGCTCGCGCGGATTGAAGGGCTTGGCCAAGTAGTCATCTGCACCGGTGTCGAGCCCCTTGATCCGAGCGTCATCGTCGCCGAGCGCCGTCAGCATGAGAATCGGCGTTTTCTGCTGCTCCCTGCGCAGCCGTGCGCAGGCCGCGAGCCCGTCCTCTCCCGGCATCATGATATCGAGCACGATCAGATCGAATTTGTCCTCGCCCAACCGTGCATCCATCTCGCCCGCACTTTTGGCTCCCGTCGCGCGCAGCCCGTTTTTCTCCAGGTAGCGCGTCACGGAATGCCGGATCTCGGCATGATCATCGACGACCAGAATATGCGCCGATGCCGCCATCAGCGATCGGGTCCCACACATCGGCACGTCTGGCCGATCGGTCTACTGTTCAATAGATCGAGTTCCATAACACCCAGAATAGATTGTTCTTTCGGGAAAGACCCGCACCTCGTTTGTCGCAATATGTATCAATAGACCTGACATGTCTTGACCCTCCAGTTGCTGGAAGCCCCATCTGACGCGGCATGACAGGCGCAAGACCAGACATATCGGGACAACATCCCGCCCAATCAGCGCACCGGACCTTGGCGGCGCCCGCTTGGATCGGGTTTGCGCTTTTTGTGGTCACAATGCCCGCTCACCTCCTCCTGGAACAGGCAGACTCGCTTGCCTTGGCAGCGGTCACACTGGCGCTGATCGGCGGGGCTTATATCGGGTTCGGAGCCGCCGATGGCCGTCGCTCCGTGTTCTGGTCTGAGCTGGCGGTTGCTCTCGTCTTTGGGGCGGCGGCCGTAGCGGGTCTCCTTTGGCATTGGGCAGCCTTGCCTCTGGGTCTCGCGCTCCATGCGCTGTGGGATCTTGCCCATCACAATGCGGTCCGCCTTGCCCGGGTCCCACACTGGTACATCCCGTTTTGCGTCGTCTTTGACCTGATGGCGGCAGCCTTTCTTGTGCTGCTTTATGCGAGGTAGGCCATGGTGCGTGTCGTTGTTCTTGTCCTTCTGGGGCTCTCGCTTCTCGTCCTGGCGCGTCCGGACCTTGCGGGGCTCGATGCCGATCTGCCGGAGCGCGACGACCTGCGCCTGTGGATCGAGGCGGCTGGTCTTCTTGGTCCGGTTCTGGTCGTGGCGCTGATGACGCTGGCGATCGTGGCCAGTCCCCTGCCCTCGGCGCCGATCGCGCTGGCTGCCGGGGCCGCCTATGGTCACACCTACGGAACACTGCTCGTCGTGCTCGGCGCAGAGATCGGCGCGCTTGCCGCGTTTCTGCTCGCGCGCGGGCTGGGGCGCCCTTTCGTGGAACGCCATGTCGGCGAGACGATCGGACGTGGACTTCTGGGGTCACAGAATACACTGACGTTTCTGGTGTTCGGAAGCCGACTGCTGCCGTTCCTGTCCTTCGACATGGTCAGCTACGCGGCGGGGTTAAGTGCCCTGCACCTTTGGCGGTTTGCCCTGGCGACACTCGCGGGGATCATTCCGGCCAGCTTCTTGCTCGCCCATCTCGGCAGCGAAGCCATGAATGGAGACGTGCAAACCGCCACCTGGACGGCGCTGGCGCTTGGCGCATTTACCGCCCTTTCCGTCCTCTTTGCGGTCTGGCGCGACCGCCGCACTCCAAAGAAGGAAATCTGACATGGCCACTCATTCACACGCGGGACATCTGCCGTCGTCGGGAAAAGCTCTGGTCATATCCGCCTGGCTGACCGGCATCTACTTCGTGATCGAACTGGCCGTGGGGCTCTGGACCGGGTCGATCGCGGTGCTGTCAGATGCGTTTCACACGTTGTCCGCCGTGGGCGGCGTGCTCGTCGCCATCATCGCGCAGCGGATCGCGCGCCGCCCGGCGGATATGGCGCGCAGTTACGGGTGGTATCGCGCCGAGATCATTGGCGCGCTGGTGAATGGCGGCTTTCTTCTCGGCATGGCGCTACTGGTGATCTGGATGGGGGCGATGCGGCTCGGAAATCCGATCCATCTGCCCACGGGACCGATGCTCTGGGTGGCCTTCGGTGGCTTGGTCACCGAGGTGATCTCGCTCGGCCTGATGTGGAAATCCAGCCAGGATGATCTGAATACCCGCGGGGCCCTCTGGCACATCATCCAGACCTTCGTCGGCAGCCTGTTGATCATCGTGACCGCGCTTGTCATCGAGTTCACCGGCTTTCTGGCGATCGACCCAATCCTTGGTATGGCCTTCGGGGTCGTGCTCTTCTGGGCCTCTGTTGGGGTCACCCGCGAGGCGGTGCATATTCTGTTGGAGGGGACCCCGGAGGATACTGATCTCGAGGCCGTGACCGCTGATCTGCGCGCGCAGGACGGCGTTCTCGATGTCCACCATGTCCACGCATGGACCCTGACCAGCGGCAAGCATGCCTTCTCGGCCCATCTCCGCCATGCCAAGCCCGCCGATGCTGCACGCATCCTTGAGACCGCCTATACGCATCTGACCAAGCATCACGGGTTTCACATGGTGACCCTGCAGCTTGAAACCGATTGCCTCGACGAGCGCCACGCGGACGATTTGGACGTGACGCGGTCGCAACCGGGTGGTTCTGAAGGTGCAAAGGGTTCATCATCGGATGTGCACGCCCACGAAAACATCGAATCGACAATGCATGAGAAAAACGAGTGATTGACGCCATTCTCAACGCGGAACCTGAACTTCGACTGGCCGCCTTCCTCAGCGTGCTGGCCATCATGGCGCTATGGGAAATCGTCGCTCCCCGCCGTCGGCGTGACATTCCGCGCGTCATCCGATGGACGAACAATCTTGCGCTTGTCGTGATCGATACGGCAATCCTGCGACTGACCTTTCCCATTCTGGCAGTGGGCCTCGCCGTTATCGCCGAAGACCGAGGCTGGGGTTTGTTCAACACCTTGGAGGTCCCCGTCTGGACAGCTGTGCTCGTCTCAATGCTTCTCCTCGATATCGCGATCTACCTTCAGCATGTCATGTTTCACGCCATTCCTGCGCTCTGGCGCCTGCACCGCATGCATCATGCGGACCTCGAATTCGATGCAACGACCGGCCTGCGCTTTCATCCAATCGAGATCCTGATCTCGATGGTGTTCAAGCTCGCGGTTGTCGCGGCCCTGGGACCCCCGGCCGTCGCGGTTTTGTTGTTCGAGGTGATCCTGAACGCCACGGCCCTGTTCAACCACGCCAATATCAGTCTGCCGCCGTCCGTCGACCGCTGGCTGAGGTGGATTGTCGTCACCCCCGATATGCATCGCGTCCACCACTCGGTCGATCCGCGGGAAACGAACTCGAACTACGGGTTCAACCTGCCTTGGTGGGATCGACTTCTCGGAACCTATATCGCGCAACCCGCCAAGGGTCACACCGGCATGGATATCGGTATCGAGCAATTTCGGACGACGCGAGATTTGTGGATCGACAGAATGCTGGTTCAGCCGATCCGGGGACCCGCAAGCGGATATGCGCTCGATATGTCCGGGTATAGCAAACCGCAGTCCGAACAGGCGCTCGACTCCCAGTCCGATAAGACCAATATTCCAGATACCGAAGAGAGGGATTGATGAATGAAACGACGTAGCTTTCTGCTGACCGGCGCTGCCGCGACGCTCGCGCTCCCGGCGATGGCCGATACCGCACCGTCCATCAAGGTTCTGAAATCCCCGACCTGCGGATGCTGCACGGCGTGGGTCGATCATGTCCGGCAGGCCGGGTTTCAGGTCGAGGCCCGGGATGTCGGTCAGGACGCCCTCTATGCGCTGAAAGACAAGCTCCAGATCGCGCCGGAACTGGCCGGGTGCCACACCGCTGTGGTGGGCGATTACTTCATTGAGGGCCATGTGCCGGCAGAAGACATCGCCCGGCTTCTCTCAGAGCAACCGGCGGCGCGCGGGCTGAGCGTGCCGGGTATGCCGATGAGTTCCCCTGGCATGGGCGGTCCCGGTGCCGGCGATACGTTTGATACGCTGCTTGTCGGGCCCGATGGCGCGACATCGGTCTTTGCCAGTCATAGCTAAGCCAATCGGTAGGTTCCGCGGGATGGGTTGTTGACCCGACCCGCTTCCACAAGCGCCCGCAGCGCACGGTAGGTCGCCTCATGCGTCAGCTGGAGGCGCGCGGCAAAGTCGACGACGGTGCCATCTAGAAGACCCGCGACGATCCCCGCCATCACCCGATCCTCGGCGCGTCGGATGCCGACAATTTCCATGATCTGCCGGTGCGCCTGAACCTGTTGGGCCGCCTGGCGTCCATAGGCCCGCGCAAAGTCCGGGTTCGCAAAGCCGGCGAGAACCGCGGATTTGTCGATCCGGATCAACTCGCCTGCATCCATCACGATGGCATCACAATGATAGCGCTCCGAAAAGACCGAGGCTTCGGCAAAGCTGGTCCCCGGTGCCGCCCGGTGAATGATGAGTCGCTCGCCATTCGGACCAACCCGTTCGAGATGCACACGCCCGGTCTTCAGCACATAGAGGCCTCGGGTCCGTGCGCCCTGTCGAAAGAGCACGTCGCCAGCCGCAATTGTTTGCTGCCGAAGCGCAGATTTCGGGAGAAGGTCGTATGGCTCTGGCAGCATATGATTGAAATCATATTCTAGAGCAGGCCTGCGTGCTAGGAAAAACGGGTATCGTGCCGTTCAAAAGGATCCCCCCATGCGCCTTGTTGCTCTTCTGCTTGCCCTGTCATTGTCTGGACCCGTCGCGGCCCAGCACAACCATTCCGCGACCGGGCATGCGATGCCGGGTCCGCAGGAAACCGGGCAATCCGCTTTTGCCGCCATGGCGGAGATCGTGGCGCTCCTGCGCGCCGATCCCGACACCGATTGGGCAAACGTCGATATCGCGGCTCTCAGGCGACATCTCGTGGACATGGAGCTTTTGACGATGGAGGCCGAGGTTACCCGCAGTGTGCGGCCCGCCGGTATCCGGTTCGAAATCCGGGGGGCACCGCGCGTCCTCGAAGCCATTCGCGCCATGGTGCCTGCCCATGCGCCGTTCCTTGCAGCCGAGACGGGTTGGGAGGTCACGACAGAGGATCTCGGGGACGGCGTCGCCCTCCTCGTCGATGGCGAGTCCGACCAGATACAGGGTCTTGGGTTCTTCGGTCTGATGACCATCGGCGCGCATCACCAGGAGCATCATCTCATGATGGCAAAAGGCACACCACCCCACCATTGAGCTGAAGATCGGCCACAAGTTCCCTCCGCCCGCCCCCGGGTTGCAGACAAAACGTTACAAAACCCGCGTTGACGTTCCGGCGCGGGAAGGTTGCACATTTGCGATGCAATGGATGTGACTGACGACACTGACCGCAGGGATTTCCTGTATTATGCCACTGCTGGCGCGGGCGTGGTCGCCTCCGGTGCGGCGCTCTGGCCGCTGATCAATCAGATGAACCCTTCGGCGGATGTGCGCGCCCTGGCGACAATCTCGGTGGATATCTCCGGGCTCGCAGAAGGTACGCAACTGACCGTCAATTGGCGCGGAAAGCCGGTCTTCATCCGCCACCGGACGCAAGCGGAGATGGCCCAAGCGCGTGAACAGGCGGTCTCCACCTTGCCGGACACCGATGCGCGCAACCCCAACCTTCCCGGCGAGGCCGCAGCGCGGGATGAGAACCGCGCCATTCCGGGCCATGACGCCTGTCTGGTCATGATCGGTGTCTGCACGCATTTGGGATGTGTCCCGCTTGGCGATGGCGCAGGCGATTTTGGAGGATGGTTCTGTCCCTGCCACGGTTCGCACTACGATACCGCGGGTCGTATTCGCAAAGGGCCTGCGCCGGAGAACCTGCACATTCCACCTCTGGCCTTACCCGACAACATGGTGCTGACGCTCGGTTAGGCGCATGCGGCGTTGTCAACCTGACTGGCCCGCCAACCGCACGGTTGGGCAGGCTCTAGGGCATGAGATGCCCCGGAGCCAATACTGTCTCCGCCCTCCCGGGTAACGATCCTTCGGGCACAGGACAGAAGCAATCGCGCGCCTGCGCGCGATCACGGGGTCAATCGACGGGGGTGCCGCCGCTCTGCTTTGGCACCCCCGACAGTATTGCATTCTTCCTCCGCCTGACATCCAGGCGACGGCGCGAACAGGGGCTCTGGTGCCGCTGGCGCGTCAGCCTCCGCCGGAGAAATCCGGTGCCTCCCGTCGGCTGATGCCGCCGGGTCCCTCCCGATTTCACCGCTCCGGCCCCCTGTGTCCCGCCGCCGCCCGGCCGCAGGTCGGGCTGTGCCCCTCCCTGCTCTGCCCTTCGGAAGACGCGGGGGTCTTCCGAACGTCAGAGACAGGGATGGCCCGCGCCCAAGGCGGACAATGGGCCAATGCACAAGAAACCCATGCCGCGCCAACCACGAAGGAAAGGAGCGAGACCATGGGCCTCGATCAATATGCCTATCTCAAGACACCCGAAAGCGGAGACGAAGGGGAAGTGCCCGCCTTTGTCTGGCGCAAGCATTCCAAGCTGCAGACATTCATGGAAACCCTCTATGTCGCCCGCACCGGCCTCTCGGCCAGCGACCTCAACTGCGGCGAGTCGATCCTCGCGCCGGAGGACATCGATCGTCTGGAACAGGCCGTCACCGATGGCACCCTGCCCCAATGCGAGGGCGGCTTTTTCTACGGCCACCAGTTCCAGGACGAACAGGCGCAAGACTATCGCGCCTATGATCTGGACTTCTGCGCTTGGGCGCGGGCCGAAATGCAGGCCGGATCAACCGTGGTCTATTCCTGCTGGTGGTAACCCGACAGCGCCTCAGAGACGCCCTGAGCGTCTTTTGGGGGCCTTCCCCTGCTCTTCCCCTTCCATCGTCCTCCTGCGCCGCCACGGCGCGGTAGGCGCCACATCCCACCCACAAACTCAAGGAGACTTCCCATGACCAAGCAAGACCCGATCCTCACCGACACGGGCAGCATCGAACTGGTGCCGCTGGACGCGCTCACGCTCTCGGACCTCAATCCGCGCAAGAGCGTCTCGGACGCCCATATCGACACGCTGGCAGCCAGCATCGCCCGCTTCGGACTGATCCAGAACCTTGCAGGCCTGCGCACAAAGAAAGGCCGCGTCGAGATCGTCGCGGGCGGATGCCGCCTGCGGGCATTGCAGAAGATCGCCACCGAGGCCGAAACCCCTGCCCCGGTCACCGTCCCGGTGCGCATCACCGAGGATGCCGAGGAAGCTGCCATCTGGGCCAATGCCGAAAATGCCGCGCGTGAAGCCCTGACCCCGGCGGATGAAATCCGCGCTTTCGGGGCGATGACGGGCAAGGGCGCGACGGTGCCCGATATCGCGCTGGCCTTCGCCACCAGCGAGGCCCGCGTTTATCAGCGGCTGGCCCTTGCCGCCCTGCCCGCTCCGGTCATTGATGCGCTGGCGGCAGGCGAGATCACCCTCGGCGCGGCCAAGGCCTTCACATTGTCGGAGGATGCGGCGTTGACGCTCACGCTTCTCGAGCAGATCAAGGGGCAGCCGATCTCGGAGGCGCAACTGAAATCCGCGCTTAACCCCGAAGCGGTGACCGGCAGTGACCGCCGCGCGCTCTTTGTCGGCCAAGAGGCCTATGAGGCCGCAGGCGGCGCGATTACGCGGGACCTGTTTTCGCAGGCGGTCTATTTCACCGATCCGGCGCTGCTCGATGACCTCTTTGACGAACGGCTCGAGGCGGCCCGTGCCGCGCTGGTGGCGGATGCGGGCTGGCTCTGGGCCGAGGCCAAGCGCGAGCCATGGCTCAACTACTATGAAATCGACCAAGCCAAGTTGACACGGCTCTACCCGGTCGAGGGCGATCTGAGCGACGCGGAGGCCGAGGAATACGACCGGCTGGCCGAGATGTGCGAGGCGGGTGTGCTCGACGCGGACGGCGAGGCGCGGCTGGCCGATCTGCAAGCCATTCTCGACGGCTCATACACCGAAGATCAGAAGCGCGTCTCGGGGTGTCTTATCCTTGTAAATCAATCGGGTAATGTGGAGATCACCGCCGGTCTGGTGCGCCCCGAGGACAAGGACGTGGCCCTCGCGGCGGGCGTTCTTACAGCCCCCGACCGCCCTGCCCCCGCGCCGAAATCCCCCTACTCCCAGAAGCTGAGGGCCGACATGCAAGCGATCCGGCTGGCGGCGGTGCAATCGGCCCTTCTGGCCAAGCCGGACCTTGTGCTCGATCTTCTGGCCTTCGGCCTGTCAGAGGCCTCCGGGTCGTTCGAAAGCCTCTTTGATCTGCGCCTCGGACGTCCCAGCAACGTCCCGAGCATCGAGGATGGGTTTAACCGCGAGCCGCGGCTTGATCACGGTCTCGACCCGACCACCGCGTGGCAGACCGGCACCCGCGTCGATGATCTGGAGGAGGCCTTCGCCGCCTTTCGGGCCAGCGGCAAGAAGGCCCGCAACGCGGTCCTCACCGAAGCTTTCGCGCGCGCCCTGCCCGATCAGGCCGGGGACGAAGGTTTCTTTGCAGCCATCGCCGCCGAGGCCAAGGCCGATATTCGAGCCCACTGGACGCCCACGGCGGAGAATTTCTTCTCGCGCGTCTCCGCCGGGGTGCTGACCGACCTGCTCTGCACCTTTCTCGACTGCGATAGCCGCGACGCGCGTGTGGTGGCCTTCGGCAAACTCAAGAAGGCGGAGAAGGCCGAGAAGCTGGAAAAGCTGATCGGCGATGCGACCACGCAGAAACTCATGGGGCTGACCTCCGAGCAGAAAGACACGCTGGCGATCTGGGTCCCGGATTGCCTCTGAGCCTTCCTTCGTGGGAAGACCACCTGGCCCCGCTCCGGCGGGGTCTTTTTTCGTGCTCGGTCAAGCACGGGTACGGGATGGCCCAAAATTGTCCGGCGGTGGGGCAGAGGAATGCCCCCTGCCCCGCCGCCGGACCGGCGCTGCCCGCGCGGGGGTCGCTGCGCGACGGGAGGGGCCGGGGAGACACTCAGGGGGGGCGTCGGGCCTGCGGGGCGTGGAGTGACCGCCTGTGGCAGCTCCGGGGCGCGCCGTTGCGGCCAGTGGCTCGCCCCCAGTGGCCCATGTGGCGGGGCGGGAGCCTGACACCCGGTGCGCCGGCATGGCGCTCGGACAGGTGGCCTGTCCGCTGCGACCTGTGCCGAAACCCTGATTGGTATCTCACGGGATCGCCTGGGGCTAATCCTGAGTGCAGCGGCCTCCAAGGTTTGCGGCATGGGACCCATGGCGGTGACCGGTGCCGGAGCCAGGCTAGCAAGTTCCCGGGTGAGAGGCGGGATGGCGTGCTGTCCTTGCGTTCCGGCGACATACGTTGCCGAGGCGCAGATCCTGTCCAAGCCATTGGCGCTGATCGTGGCGGGCACCTGTTGTTGTCCGGGGGTCCGGCCCGTCTCCGACCGGTGTTGCTGAGCGTCGCCGGTGGCAGGGCACCCCGGGAGCCGCAAAGGTTGGGGCCCGTCTTTTTCCCCTGCCCGTGCCGGGCATTCCGCGCGGGTCAAAAAGGGCGCCCCCCTGCCCTTCTCCGCTGCGCTGCGCCTGCGGTGCTGCCCCAGGGCTCCCTGCTTTGGTCACCGGCATTGCAACACCAGACAAGGAGACACGCAATGACCCCGAACTGCATCAAATTTGACGCCGCCGAGATCGGCACCGCCAAAGGCACCGGGTCGATCTCGACCCTGACCTTCGATCTCGACATCTCTGTGGAACCCGTGACGAGCGACAATCCGATGGCACCCACCCACCGGGTGCTCGGCCGCTCGCCCCGCGGCCGTCTCGTCGAATGCGGCGGCATCTGGCGCAAACAGAACCGGGAGACCGGCGCGGACTATTTCACGCTGACGATCCGGGACTACGGGTTCAATGCCAATCTCGGCCAGGCGGCGCATCAGGACGACCCGACCCTGCAGGCGGTGATCCCCTGGGGCCCCAAAGAGGCCGCGTGAGCCCGCGGTTGGCCGGGACACCCGGCCAACCCACCCGGGCTTGGGCCTGAGAATCGGGGCCCGATTCTCCCCAATGGGTGGCCTGGGGGTGTTTCTTGCCAGGAACCTCCGAGCGAAACCCCGGTGCGCTCCGTGCAGACGACCGTGATTGTGGCGCAAGCCTGCACGGGTGGTCGCGGGCAACGGCCTTCTGGCTCCACGGCTCATATGCTCGGATCGTGATTTGCCTTTTTTGACAGCCGTGCAAATCGGGAAACATTATTAAAAACAACAATCTATAGTAATTCTGCCGCCTTCTGCGCAAAGACGTAAGGACTGGACCGGTATTGCACCCTACCAGATATTGCGGTCCCTTTTGCCCTATCTGCGGGGTCTTGTGGTCTCCCCGATCTGTGCCATGATCCGGCAGTGCTTTGCCGCCTGCTGAAAAAATCGTTGTGGATAACCCACTTCCGCTGTAGTCACAGTTTAACGAAAGAAATCGCGATAAAAGCGATATTAGGCGAGGCGGCAGGATGGCGACAGCACCATTCCGGCAAGATACAGGCGAGTTGGCCTTCGATGAAATCATTCTCCAGCAAGGAGAACTGATTTCCGATCGACTCAATATCTTGCGTCAGGAACAATACCCCCCCGATGCCCAGAAGGGTCTGCGGCAGTTTTCTCTCGCCGAGGTGGCCTATTTCCTCGGCGTCACACAGTCGACGATCAAAAAACTGCATCTGGAGGGCAAGGGACCGGAGCCACAAACCTCGGCCTCTGGGCGTCGATCTTATTCCGCAGCTCAGATGCTCGAGCTGCGCGCCTATCTCGACGCCCATGGCCGTCCGGGCAAGCGCCGTTACCTGCCCCATCGCACCGAAGGCGAAGAGCTGCATGTCATCTCCGTCGTCAACTTCAAGGGCGGCAGCGGCAAAACGACGACCGCCGCCCATCTGGCGCAGCATCTGGCGCTCAAGGGCCACCGTGTGCTGGCGGTCGATCTCGATCCCCAGGCCTCGCTCACCGCGTTGCATGGGATCCAGCCTGAATTAGACTCTGTTTCCTCGCTCTACGAGACTCTGCGCTATGACGCGGAGCGCCAGCCGATCAGCGCGGTCATCCGGCCCACGAACTTCCCGAACCTCGATATCGTCCCGGCCAGCCTCGATCTGCAGGAATACGAATACGACACGCCGGTGGCCCTCACCAGCCGCGACCCGTCCGAAGGCCGCGCCTTCTTCACCCGCATCTCAAAAGCGCTGGAAGAGGTCGAAGACCGCTACGACGTGGTGGTGATCGATTGCCCGCCCCAGCTTGGATATCTGACCCTAACCGCGCTGACAGCCTCGAGTTCGGTGCTGATCACCGTGCATCCCCAGATGCTCGACGTGATGTCGATGAGCCAGTTCCTCCTGATGCTGGGCGGCATCCTGCGCACCATCCGCGAAGCCGGGGCCGAGATGCGGCTCAAATGGTTCCGCTATCTCGTCACGCGGTTCGAACCCACCGATGGGCCGCAAAAGCAGATGGTCGGCTTCCTGCAGGCAATGTTTCCCAACCAGATGCTCGAAGCGCAGATGGTGAAATCGACGGCGATCTCGGATGCCGGGATCACCAAGCAGACGCTTTACGAGGTCGAGCGGGCGCAGTTCGTGCGGTCGACCTATGACCGCGCGATCACCTCTCTGAATGCCGTCAACGATGAAATCGCCGGTCTCGTGCATCAAGCCTGGGGGCGCGAACGCCCATGAGTTTGACAGCCGTGCAGATGCGTTTTGACAGCCGTGCAGACGAGGGGTCTCGTGGCCCGAAAAGGAGGGCATCATGGCCAGAAAAGACCTGTTGAAATCCGTGATCGGGCAGCCGACCGACCCGCCGGTCGATGGGGGCCGCTCGAGCTACGCGATGCGAGGTGCCTCGAAATCCATGAAGGTCTCGATCGACAGTCTCGCCGAAAACTCCAAACGCCTTCTCGAAGGCGAAACCATCGTCGAGATCGATCCCGCCCTGATCGATGCCTCCTTTGTCAATGACCGGCTCAGCGGCGATGACGAGGCCTTCGAGGAGTTGAAAGCCTCGATCGCATCAAGCGGGCAGGACACGCCGGTCCTGCTCAGGCCGCATCCGGAGGCCGCCAATCGCTACATGGTCGTCTTCGGGCATCGCCGGGTCCGCGTCGCGCGCGCGCTCGGACGGCCGGTCCGCGCCGTGGTCAAGGAGATGGACGATGTCGCCCATGTGCTGGCGCAGGGCCAGGAGAACACGGCCCGGGCCGATCTTTCCTTCATTGAGAAGGCGCTGTTCGCCAGGAACCTGCATGATCTCGGTCAGGCCAAGGAGGTGATCCAGCAGGCGCTGACCATCGACGGCACGCTCTTGTCGCGCATGCTGTCGGTGGCGGGGACCGTGCCGGGCCATGTCATCGCCGCGATCGGACCCGCCAAGCAGATCGGGCGGGACCGCTGGGAAGACTTCAAGAAGCTGATGGCGGTCAAAAGCAATGTCGCGGTGGCCGACCGTATCCTGGCCACGGAGGGGTTTGACCAGCTCGACAGCGACACAAAGTTCGAGATTCTGCACAGCAAGGTGACCGAGGCGGGCAGGGCGCCCCGGCGCCGGGCGGCGAAAGCCACCCCGGCCAAGCGCACCTGGACCGCCGGAGAGGGCCGGATCAAGGGCGTCATCGGACGCGCGGGCCGCGCCTATTCCATCTCGCTGACATCAAAGGATTCCGCAGGCTTTGGAGAGTTTCTCTCCGAGAACCTCGACCAGCTCTATGCGGAGTATCTGTCTCAATCGAAGGAGACATCGACATCATGACCTGAGGCAAAAGAAAAGCCCCCAAGCCGATCCGGCCCGAGAGCTTATCCAAATAGATTAGACACCTTCTGGATACCGCTCCCGCGAATCACTGTCAACGAAAGAACGTCGTTTTGGCGCACGGGATCCTTTTGCCTCCACAAAACCGGAGGTGAGATACAGGCATGACACAGAGCGGTTGGCGCAAGCCGACGCCGGCTCTCGGGACCGCGGATCAGCTGGCCCGAGACGGCGAACAGATTTCCATTGCCAAGACACGCAGTGTTGTCGCGGCGAAACGTGTGGGGGCCCATATCGGGCTGAAAGCGGCGGATCTTCTGCTGCTCGATACGCTGGCGGCCTTTACCCAGCCCCAGGATTGGGAGGAGGGGCGACGTCCGATCGTCTGGGCGTCGAACGCCTATCTGATGGAGCGGACCGGGTTTTCCCTATCGACGCTCAAACGCCACGCCCGACGTCTGGCGGAGGTCGGCGTGATCACTTTCCGGGACAGCCCGAATGGCAAACGCTGGGGCCGCCGCGATGCCGATGGTGTGATTGTCGAGGCCTACGGGTTCGATCTCGCCCCCTTGAGCGCCCGGGCCGCGGAGTTCGAGGCACTGGCGGCCGATCTGGCAGCAGAGCGCGCGCTCTGTCAGCGTCTGCGGCGTCAGATCACAATTGCCCGGCGCAGTATCCGGGCGCGTCTCGAGGCGGCCCTGGAGCGCCAGGAACACATGCCGGGGCTCCGGAGCCTGCAACAGGCCTTTGAGGCGCTTCTGGCCTGCCTTCCAGGCCCGCGTGCAGGGGCCGGCATGCTTCAGCGACTGGCTGATCGCTTCGCTGACCTGCTGTCGCGGGTCGAGAAGCTGTTTCTGCGGGAGGCAAAACCTGTGCATCACAGCACAGAGATGACCGAGGAAATTGAAAATATGGACCCCAGGGAGGTCAGTTCCGGACCTCACATACCAATTACAAAACAGCTTCATCCTGTAATCAGTAATTCCTCAGAAAATGAGGAAGCGGCGGCTGAACCGCCCGGACCGGCAACGCCAGCACCTGTGGCACAGACAGCGTCGGACAGTGGGGCAGGGGAGGCCAACAAACCGCAGGTCGGGATCGAGTTGGGCACGATATTGCAAGCCTGCCCGGAATTCACCTCCTGGGGGCGCAATCTGGGCGGCTACATCCGCGATTGGCGCGATTTCGTGCGGGTCGCCGGTGAATTGCGGCCGATGATCGGGATCTCGGAACACGCTTGGATCGCCGCACAGGAGCAGATGGGCAAACCCGCCGCTGCGGCTGCATTTGCCTTGGTCTTCGAGAAGGTCCATTCAGGTGAGGTCAACTCGCCGGGCGGATATCTGCGGGGCATGGTCGAAAAGGCCGGGGCAGGGGAGCTGCATCTCGAGCGCAGTTTCTTCGGTCGGCTGAGTGAGATGGCGGCGTGAGACCGGGCTTTGCCTCTCGAAATCCTTGCAAATCTTCCACGAGATGGAATAAATGCAAGGTATGATCGTGCGCAATCACCTCAAACGGGTCGAAGACGCCCTCGATGCCCAGGCGGGGGTCGTCCTTCTCGGGCCGCGTCAGGTCGGCAAGACCACGCTGGCCCAGGATATCGCAGAGACCCGTGAGGCCGTCTATCTCGACATGGAGCGGACCGCGGACCGGCAGATCCTCGAAGAGCCCGATCTCTATCTCGATGCGCAGATGGGCAAGCTGGTGGTGATTGACGAAGTGCAACTGATGCCGGGGCTGTTCGGCGCGCTACGCGGGCAGATCGACCGCCGCCGCCGGGCCGGGCACCGCACCGGGCAATTCCTGCTCCTGGGGTCGGCCTCCAATACGCTGTTACAGCAAAGCGCGGAATCGCTGGCAGGCCGGGTCAGTTATCACGAACTGACGCCGTTCACGCTGGATGAAGTGGGGCAGGGGGCCTTGCAGAGGCTCTGGCTGCGCGGCGGCTTTCCAGAAAGCTTTCTTGCCCAGTCGGACCGGGCCAGCCTGAATTGGCGCGAGGATTTCATTCGCACCTATCTCGAGCGGGACATCCCGAGCTTCGGCCTGCGCATCCCGGCCGAAACCCTGCGGCGGTTCTGGACCATGCTGGCCCATGAGCAGGGCGGGCTCTTGAATGCGGCAAAGCTGGCGGCGGGCCTCGGCGTCTCCGGCCAAAGCATTGCGCGCTATCTCGATCTGCTGGTGGACCTGATGCTGGTGCGACGGCTCCCGCCCTGGCACGCGAATACCGGCAAGCGGCTGGTGAAATCACCCAAGGTCTACATCCGCGATGCGGGCCTGACACACGCGCTCTTGGGGATCGCGACCGCGGAAGCGCTGCTCGGTCATCCGGTGGTCGGCGGCTCCTGGGAAGGCTTCTGCATCGAAAACCTGATCGCGGCGGCCCCGCGTGGCACGGAAGCCAGTTTCTATCGCTCCTCGGCCGGGGCCGAGATCGACCTGATCCTGAAATTGCCCGGCGGGGCGCTTTGGGCCATTGAGATCAAACGCACGACCAGTCCCAAGGTCACCCGCGGGTTCCATATCGCCGCCGACGATCTCGACGTGGCGGAGCGGCTTCTGGTCTATGCCGAGACCCGCGAAGTGCCGGGGCAAGGCGGGCTCCGTGCCATGCCGCTCTCGGCCGCAATCGACTGGCTGAGCGCGCTCTAGGAGCGCGTCTCCGCCTGGGTTCCCGGCCAATCCGCGGCCCAAGCCCCGATGACACGGGGGCTGATCAATCCTCGACCCGCCTGCCAGCTGCGCCTCCCGTCAGGTCCCCCGTGCGAGCAGGGGAGCGCGGGCCTGACAGACGCCGCCGCCAGCGCAATGGCCTGCCCGCGCCGGTCGCGGACGCTCCCCCGTGTTGACCATGCGCCGTCGGCTCACGGCGCCCGTCCTGCCTTTCCGCGTCCCGCACGAGGGACCTGCCGAAAGGAGGACATCATGGCAAAACGACCCGACATCTACACCCGCGTCACCGCGAAGATCATCGCCGATCTCGAAGCCGGGACCCGGCCTTGGCACAAGCCCTGGAACGCCGAACATCTTGCGGGGCGTATTTCCCGACCCTTGCGGCACAACGGGGTCGCCTATCGCGGTCTCAACATCGTCCTGCTCTGGGCCGCCTCGGTCGCCCAGGGCTTCGCCGCGCCGACTTGGATGACCTATCGTCAGGCGTCAGAACTCGGCGGCCAGGTGCGCAAGGGCGCAAAGGGCGAGCTGGTCGTCTATGCAGACACCTTTCGCAAGACCGATACTGACGCCGCCGGTCAGGACCGTGAGGTCGCGATCCCCTTCATGAAGGGCTACACGGTCTTCAACGTCGACCAGATCGAGGGCCTTCCCGAGGCGTTCTATGCCGTCCCGGAGCCGATACTCGACACAGTCGAGCGCGATGCGGCTGCAGACGCCTTCTTTGGAGCCACGGGGGCCGACATTCGTCACGGGGGAACTCAAGCCTATTACGCCGTTGAACCGGACTACGTGCAGATGCCGCCCTTCGAGACTTTCCAAGACCCAGAGAGCTACTACGCAACACTCGGTCACGAGATCACCCACTGGACCCGCCATCCCGATCGCCTGGACCGGAGTTTCGGTCGAAAGCGTTGGGGCGATGAAGGCTATGCGCAAGAGGAGCTTGTCGCGGAACTGGGCGCTGCGTTTCTGGCCGCCGATCTGGGATTGTCGCCGGAACCGCGCGCGGAGCATGCCGCCTATATCGATCATTGGCTTCGCGGTCTTCGGAGCGACACGCGATATATCTTCCAGGCCGCGGCCCATGCGCAGCGTGCAGTCGATTTTCTGCATGATCTGCAACCGGATCGGGACGAGGCCGTCGCTTAGGCGGTCGCAAGACAGACCTGCCTAAGGGTTCGCAGGTGACGTTTCCGGACCTTCCATGCGCCAACAGTCGGTGGCGGCAATGCGGGACAGCGCTGCCATTGATGTTCTCGAATTGAAAGGCCGCATTGCACGCCTTACGGTCGCGCGAATACACCTAACAAAAGCGGCACCGCGCAGCAGGATCAGTAAGCTCTACAGAAGCTGCGTGGTGCAAAAATCTTGCTCGCGCGCCAGTACAGGTATTTTTGGAGCTACTGGTCCAGAAATTGGCAGAGAAGATCGGAACGCCAGCAGAGTTATGGCTACGTCTGTCCTGCGTCGGTCGCTGTCTTCCGGTATCGCTGCCGTTCCGCGGCCATCGCCGCAGCCCATTCGGCACGCAGCAGATCCATCCTGCGCGGGATTTTGGTATTCAGAACTTCACCTGACACGATACGCTCGGTGCGAAAATACCGAAACCCTTTTCGCAATTCGCACCAGGCCGCGATGATCCGGCCCTCGTCGCGATACCCCAGCAGGATCGGCCACAGGATGCGATCGGTCTCCGCACCCGAGCCATCCCGATAGGTCACAGCAACTTTAAGGCGCGCTCGGACCGCTTGGCGAATACGCGCAGCGGAGAGGACTTCCGGTTGCGCTTCCACCGGTGCGACACTGGTCGCTGGTTCTACGAAGGAGGTCTGGAACCGGGACGGGCTGACGGTCTCGATCTTCGTCAGCAGCTTATCGGCGGCGATGGCCAATTCTGGTTCTCCCCGCGTCCGTACCCATTGGGCGCCCAGAATGGCGGCTTCGATTTCATCAGATGTTAGCATCAAGGGCGGCATGTGGAATCCCGCCCGGAGGATGTAGCCTACACCAGCTTCGCCCTCGATTGGGACACCTTGGGCCATGAGCGCAGCGATATCACGGTAGATTGTGCGTTTAGTGACACCAAGCTCCTCGCCGATGGATTTGCCGGAGATCGGTCCTCTCGCCCGCCGCAGGATTTCAATGATCTCGAATAGTCTTTCGCCCCGTCTCATGCGCGCCTCCTGATGTGCAGGATAACTATGCTGACACTATGGTGACAACACGCTGTCAGCAGCGTGGGGTTATAGCTTCCTTACCCGAACAAAATAGGAGCTTACCAATGAAGACCGTTCTACCTCTCGCCGCCTCTGTCTTTCTAACCGGTGCGACTGTTGCTGCCGCCCAAGATGATCAGGCGATCCTGGCCATGGGAGCCTATGTGCCCACCGATGATATGGCCGTATCAGAGGAGTTTTATCGCACTCTCTTCGACCGCACCCCAGTGATCGAGCTGCCCGATTTCGTGGCCTTCAACATCGAGGGCGGGTGGTTCGCAATTGCGTCGCGCATTAAATACGCGCCGGGGTCCATGCCCGGGTCTGGCGCGGTGCCTTATCTGCAGTCCAACGATCTGTTGACACTACAAGAGCGTGCAAGCGCCGCCGGCGCCGACGCACCGGACATCATCGAAGAGCCGGGAATTCATCTGCTCAAGATCACCGATCCCAATGGACAGTTGATCGAGTTCTTTGCGCTAATGGGGCAGTGACCCAGACAGGGGCGCTGGCTTACTTGCGATGGTAGGTCAGCGCGCTTGTGATGAACAGCTCGAGCTTCTCAGTTGGAAGAACCTCCGTTCTTGCAAAGTGGATGGCGCGGTGGCCTTCGTAGTCAAAATCATCGGGAAAGAGCGCTTTGAAGTCCGACACTATGCTTGTCTGACAATGCACGTATATCGCAAAGCCACCGGACTTGGGACACCCAAGCCGGATCGTCGTACCTGATTTGGTTTCCGGCGTCAGGTAGGCCGGTTGTCCCCATTTCAGCGTTTCTTCTAGCCGTCCGACGCCTTCGGTGCGCGCAGCCACATGAAAGATGAGCGCTCGCAGGTGTAGCAGGCCATTCTTGACCTCGTCGGGGAAGGCGGAAAAGGCCCGCTCAACGTTTGGATCGTTGAATGGCTGGCTCACGGCGCGGTCCTTTCGTCAACGGCCCGACAGGGCATCGGCCAATATGTCAAACACCAGCCTGATCCTACGACTGGTTTGCAGCTCACGATGTGCAACAAGCCAGACGGGGATGGAGAACGGCTCGATCTCTGCCAGCACAGGCTGGAACTCGGGGAACTTGGTCGCGATGTTGTCGTTCATGATCGCAATGGCGTGGCCTTTGCGCGCGATCTCCCATTCGACCAGTTGCGAGTTCGATGCGTAGCGGAAATTCTTCTGCGACAGATCAAGCCCGACAAGCTTGAGATAGCCAACGATCCGCTCAAAATCCCCGAAGCTGACAAATTGATGAGCCGACATATCGCCGTTCTGATGCGGGGTGCCATACCGGGTGATGTACTCGTCGACCGCGTAGAAGCGCATCGTCTGATCGCAGGCGAGCTTCGCAATCAGATTAGGCTGCTCGGGGCGCATATGCCGAATGGCGATGTCAGCCTCGCGCAATAGAAGGTCCCGCACAGAGTTATCGGCGGCGATCTCCAGCTGCAGATCCGGTGCCATTTGAGACAGCCGGTCCAGAATGTCAGGCAAGAGATAAACTGCGGTCATCTCAGAGGCGGTGACGCGCACTTTGCCTTCGATGTCTTGCGACTGGCCTGATGCCGCCAAGGACATCATGTTCGCCCCTTCCGCCATTGCTCGGACGTGATCGAGCAAATCAAGACCTGCGGGTGTGAGCGAGACAGTTCGACCTGTTCGCTCCAGAAGCGTGACCTTCAAATCTTCCTCAAGTGCCGCCAGTTGCCGTGTGACCGTTGGCTGGGTCAGCTTCAGCGCCGTCGCAGCCGCCGACAAAGACCCTTCCTCGGCGACAGCTAGGAAAGACCGCGCCTGGTTCCAGTCAAATGAGATCGCATTCCAGTTCATGACGGCAGAATACCACGGTTTTTAGAATACCAAACCAACGTTTTTGGTCATTTCATATACGAAATTCGTCAGTTTAGTTGTGTGGCGGGCATGACCCGGAATTCACATTAACTAGAAAGGACGACATTATGAAACTCGTTGTGTTGGGAGCAAATGGCGGCACCGGCAAGCACGTGCTGCGCGCTGCGTTAGAGGACGGCATGACCGTGACCGCCGTAGTTCGGTCAGAAGGTAAGCGGCCAGAGATTGATCATCCAAATCTGAAAATTGTCGTTGGCGATCCCTGCGACCCGGCGTTCTTGAAGACGGTCTTGCGCGGCCAGGACGCACTGATTTCCACGCTTGGCGGACGCGCACCAACAAAGGTTGCAACCTCAGTCTACTATCGCTCCGCCGACGCCATTGTTGAAGCGGCTTGGGACACCGGCCTGAAACGTGTGCTGGTGACGTCCACCGCATTGCTCTTTCCCGAGCAAACGCTGCTCGGAACACTGCTGCAATACCTCGTTCCCAATGTCGTGCGAAGCGCAGACAAAATGGAGAAGGTACTGCAGAGCTCCGGTCTGAACTGGACGGCGGCGCGTGCAGGGTTTTTGAATGACGTACGAGAGGCAACCTACCGTGCAGTCAAGGGTGCATTGCCCAAGGACGGAACGGCGGTGCCCCGTCTCGCACTGGCCCGTTTCCTGGTCGACGCGGTCCAGAACCCAGAGACCAATTGTGCAGCCTACGGCGTATCCCACGCAGCGGCTTGAGGCGCAGCACGGAAGCTTGATCCATATTCATGGATCAAGCTCCAAATGCGGCGTCCCATCCGATGTGCGCTCTTTCGAATGGCCTGCTGGACCGACCTCGACGCGGATCTGCTTGCGTAGGTTCGAGAAACTCTCAAAGCGCACAACGTCAACTGCCTCATCAAGGTCCAGGACCAATCGGAACCAGCCGGGCCGCAATTGTTCAGATGACAGGATTTTTGCCGCAAACGGTTGCGATAGGTAGCGTCCGGTCACGCGTTTTCCGACGCTCCATGCATCAGATTGACGGGCTTCGATTGCGGCGTGAAACCCGTTCCAATCCTTGAAACCATGGCCTCGGGCAATGCGCTCAAGTACTTGGGAGTGGCCAAGAACAACGCCTTCATCGGCAAGGCGCTTGCGCAGCGCCTTTGCCAGTTTTTTTGCTTCAGCAGGCGTTGGCAGATCTCGAGTCATGCCAATCCCTCCTTGCCCGGTTGAAACACGCCCCAACGCAGGGACCGCACCTTCGCCAATCTCATCAGAACGCCAACTGTCAGGATTAGCAGCAGGATTTCGGCAATGGGCGCCGCCAGCCAGATCCCGATCTCGCCAACACGCGCGGCCAGCACGAAGGTCAGCGGTATCGCGAAGAGATACGGCTTCGACAGCCCTAGGAGGCCAGCCCGGCCGGCGTCACCAATTGCTTGAAAGTGCATGGCGAGCATCATCAGCGGCCCCGACAGGAAGAACCCCGCAGACATGATCGGCAGAATGCGAGCGACCTCAGAGATGACCGCCGCATCCGTGACAAAGGCGGCCCCCAACTCCGCCGCGAACACCGACATGCCGATCTGCATGGCAAGGCAATACATGAACGCGACCGTAGTCGCCATGCGCAGGCTTGCATCACTACGACGAAATGCGCCCGCGCCATAGTTGTGACCCGTGATGGTTTGCATTGCATGGGCCAATCCCAGAAGTGGAAGGAAGGCAAAGGTGATTAGGCGCGTGATGATACCGTAGGCGGACACGGTTGCGTCGAATTGCGCCGTCTCAACCCATTGCAGAGCGACAAGGATGGCGGTGGACCCAAGCGCCAGGCCGATGAAGTTGAGGCTTTGCGGCGCACCCAATGCCAAGATGCGCCCCCACCCGGCGACAAGGGAATGGTGTAACAGCACCGATGGGCGCAGATCTGTCGTACCCAGAACACGGAACGCGAGGATGATCCCGAACGCCAGTCCCTGCGCCAAGGCTGTGCCGTAAGCTGACCCTGCGACACCCATGTCCAGCAACCCAATCAGGACGTAATTGAACCCCATATTCGACAGCGAAACGAGCAAGCTCATCGCCGCCATGAACAGCACCCGCCCTTCGTTGCGCAAGGCGTCCGAATTGACCGACAAGACAAAGACCAAAGGCGACGCGAACACGGTGATCCGCAGGTATGTCAGCCCAAGCTCAGCCAGGTGCTCTGACCCACTTGCGAGTAGCAGCGCAACGGGGGCACCGAACGCCAAAAACAGCAGGATAAGCACAAGGCCCGTGAAAGCGGCCAAGCCATGGGCTCCGGCAAAGGTGTCACGCGCTTGATGCAGGTCGTCTGCCCCAAGGGAACGGGCCAGTACGCTCGACATTCCCGATGACACAAGCGTCGCCAAAGAGACCACCAGCATGTAGAGCGGAAACATCAGCGTGACTGCCGCCAACGCATCAGGACCAGCGAAATGGCCCAGGAACAACGCATCGACAACGGCAAGAAGGCCGTTCATCCCCATAACAAAGATGATCGGCGATGCGGTGTTTGCGTAAATGGGGCCCAAAGGCCCTGAAAGATAGGTATTTGTTTGGGGTGACATGACCCGGTTTCCTTCTGGCTCAAGCTGCGAAGAAAGATGGGGCCCGCATTACCATCCGCGCGACGAGTGCCGAGGATGACCAAGATCGTAACTTATACAGAACTTCACCAAAAAGCGTCAGCGGGCGGCGGGCGTCTGTAGCCGAGTGCTCCGCTACCTGAGTGATTGGAGACCGTCAAGTTCATTTTGAACTGATCGGTTCACTTTTGAGTTGTCCAGGTTGGCGCCAATGTCGGCTCTCTGCGGTCTAACGGACGTTTATGCAGTGCGCAGCATCGGTCGAAGAGGGCTGATTTCGTTGAAAAAGGCGTTTGATCTTGTGTGTTGGGGATGGGTTCTGCGAATGTTTTGTTGGGCAGTCTTGGGCGGTGCCGCCTTGTTACCCAGCGGCTGGGGCCATCGGCTTGAGCTTTGCTAGTTTCCGGAGGTTCTGGGCGATAGCTGCGAGGTTGAATTCGTCTTGAACGCCGCATGGCCCTCGTAATCTCAGCCGTCCCAAGCCGAGGATGCGCTTGAGGTGGGCGAAGAGCATCTCCACCTTCTTACGTCGGCTCTGTGCGGTTGGATTGTAGTCGGACGCCGTGCATTGGCGGGTGAAGTCTCTGACGATTTCGTACTTCTCGCGGTGGATGGCACGGGCCTCTGAGTTGGGGCAGCATTTGGCTTTCAACGGGCAGCTTCTGCAGTCTGCGCTTCGGGCCCGGTATTTGCGTGATCTCCAACTTTGCAGATTCCGGCTTGGATCAGAGTAGGTGCGCCAGGTGTGCCGCATCTCTTTGCCTTCAGGACAGATGTAGCGGTCGTTCTCATCGTCCCAAGTGAAGTCGGAACGTGAGAACGTCCCGTCCTTGCGCTCGCCTTTGTCGAAAACGGGGATGAACGGCAATATCTTCCGTTTGAGCGCCAGCCAGACCAAATTATCGGTCGAGCCATAGGCGGTGTCTGCGGCGATCCAATCCGGCTTCAGGCCGAAGCGGTCTTCGGTGCGGTCGAGCATCTTGCGCATAGCACCGACTTCGGCGGTTTTGTTTGACCGGCTGGCGTCCACATCGACGATGATCCCGTGATCTGTATCGATCAGGTAATTGTCGGAATAAGCAAAGAATGCTGGCCCTTTGCGCGCAGCCGTCCATTGGCTTGCTGGATCGGCATGGGCGGTAAACTTCGGCTTGGCCGTGGTCGCCGCCCCGAAGGCTTCGTCGTCCAAAGTGTCGAGATACTCGCGTACAGCACGGGGGGCATCATTCGGGTCAATCTTCCGGGCCGCCCAGTCATCTGGATTGCTGGAGTTCTGCTTCTGGACGTCAGCACTGATCAGGCTGGCATCGACAGCAAAACCCTGACCACCGACAAGGCCTTCCTCCATGCAGCGTGCCACCGTTGTCTCGAAGACATGGCGCAGCAGATCGCTTTCGCGGAAGCGGCCATGTCGGTTCTTTGAAAACGTCGAGTGATCCGGGATGCGATCCGTCAGGTCGAGGCGGCAAAACCAACGATACGCCAAGTTCAGATGCACCTCCTCGCAGAGCCGTCGCTCTGACCGGATGCCAAAGCAATACCCCACCAAGAGCATCCGGATCAGCAGCTCAGGATCGACCGAAGGACGACCTGTGTGGCTGTAGAAATCCGACAGATGCGCACGGATGCCGCTCAGATCGACAAACCGATCAATCGACCGCAGCAGATGATCTAGCGGAACATGATCCTCCAGCGAAAACTCGTAAAACAACGCCGCTTGCGCTTCCTGCCTCGGTCCCATCATCGCAGATCCTCCCGCCTGTTGGGCAAATTGAATCAGGGCTCTGCCCCTCAAGCAAGCAAGAGTTTTTCAACAAAATCGG